>JBMTIF010000036.1:0-10510 GCA_049437045.1 Alphaproteobacteria bacterium
CGTCAACCGGTCAGCCGCTGCCAGATACCATGAAGTCCATTCCTAGAGAGCCGGCCCATTGGCCGGAAAGGCGGAGCCATGCCAAACGCTTACACAGGTCCGAACAAGCTGATGATCGGCGGCGAGTGGGTCGACGGGGTCAAAGGGCAGACCATTGACGTTCTCAACCCCTATGATGCGTCGAAGATCACGGCCATTGCCGAAGCCACAGCCGAAGACGTGGATCGCGCCGTAGCAGCGGCCAAAGCAGCCTTTCCCGCGTGGGCAAAGATGGCGGCGCATGACCGCGGCGCGCTCATGCTCAAGCTTGCCGATGCAATCGAAGCCCGCACGGATGAGTTCGTGGCGCTCGAAGCCCTGGATACGGGCCACCCGGTCATGGACGCGCGCCGTCTGGATGTCCCGCGCACAGTGCTCTGCTTCCGTTATTTCGGTGGCATGGCCGACAAGTTGCAGGGCGATGTCCTGCCGGTTGATGCGGGGTTCCTGAACTACGTCAAGCGTGAGCCTATTGGCGTGGTCGGCCATATCGTGCCGTGGAACTTTCCGCTGATGTTCACCAGTTGGAAGCTTGGCCCGTCGCTGGCTGCGGGAAATACGGTAGTGATGAAGCCGTCAGAGCTGACCCCGTTGTCTACGCTGCGGATCGCGGAATTGGCGTTGGAGGTTGGCTTCCCGCCCGGTGTGCTGAATGTCGTTCCGGGCTATGGCCACACCGCAGGCGCACGGATCGCCGAGCACCCGGATATCGGCAAGGTCGCCTTCACCGGTTCAACCACGACCGGACGGTCGATTGTGAAGGCTTCAGCCGGGAACCTGAAAAAGCTCCAGCTCGAATTGGGCGGCAAAGGGCCGAATATCGTCTTTGAAGACGCCAATATTCCCGCAGCGGTGGGCGGTTCAGCCTTTGCGATTTTCCACAATCAGGGGCAGGCCTGTATCGCTGGGTCGCGGCTGATGCTGCACGAGAAGATCGCGGATCAGTTCCTTGAGAAGTTCATCGGGCTGGCCAAGTCGATCCGACTGGGTGATCCCCAGTCTCCTGAAACCGAGATGGGGCCGCTGACCTCGAAAATTCACCTCGACCGGGTGCTGGCCTACTGCAAGGTCGCGGTCGAGGAGGGTGGCGAGATCCTGTGCGGTGGCAAAGCGCCCAGCGACCCTGCGCTCGCCAATGGCTATTTCATCGAGCCGACAGTTGTTCGCGCAAAGCCCAGTGATCGCGTGTCCTGCGAGGAAGTGTTCGGGCCGTTCGTGACCGTCACGACTTTCTCCAGCGATGAAGAGGCGTTGGCAGAGGCGAACAACACCGCTTACGGGCTGGGGTCGGGTCTGTGGACCAACAACCTCACCCGCGCACACCGGTTTGCCGACGGGATTCATGCCGGGATGGTTTGGATCAACAGCTACAAGCGGGTGCACCCGGCGTCGCCGTTTGGCGGCTTTGGTGAGTCTGGTTATGGCCGCGAGATGGGTTTTGAAGCCATGCGCGAGTACACGCAGCCGAAATCCGTTTGGGTCAACGTCGACGCCCAAATTCCCCCGTTCTATCAGCGTTAGAAGGCTGGGTTGATGGATAACTTCGTATTCAAAGGCTTACCCGCCAAAGTCCTGTTCGGGCGGGGAAGACTGGCTGATCTGGGTGACGAGATCGCGGCCTTGGAGCTGTCCAAAGTCGTGGTCCTGACCACGCCGGAGCAGCAGGCACTGGGTGAGCAGGTGGCCGCGCAAGTGGCGGGTGTTTGCACGGGCCATCTGGCCACGGCGACCATGCATACGCCGGTTGAAGTTACAGAAGCCGCCTTGGATTGGTGCCAATCGCGCGGGGTGGATGGCATCGTGTCCGTTGGTGGCGGGTCGACCATTGGGTTGGGCAAGGCGCTGGCACTGCGGACTGACCTGCCGCAAATATGCGTGCCGACGACCTATGCCGGTTCTGAAATGACGGACATCCTCGGGCAGACCGTCGACGGCAAGAAATCGACGCAGCGCGGTCCGAAAATCCAGCCTGAAGTCGCCATCTATGACCCCGATCTCACTGACACGCTCCCGCAGTCGCTGAGCATCACCAGCGGGTTCAACGCCATCGCTCATGCGGTCGAGGCGCTCTACGCCGTTGATTGCAATCCGATCATCGAGTTCATCGCAGGCGAAGGCATCCGCAAGCTGACTCGGGCTTTGCCGCAACTGGAAGGCCCAAAGGCGCGGGAGGCGCGGGACGAAGCGCTGCAAGGTGCCTGGTTCTGCGGTGTATCGCTGGGGTCTTGCGCTATGGCCTTGCATCACAAGCTGGCACACGTGCTGGGCGGAAGTTTCAATCTGCCTCATGCGGAAAGCCATACGGCGCTGCTGCCTTTCTCAATCGCTTACAACGAGCCGGCGCTCAATGGTCAACTGGATCATGCGCGCCGCGTTCTGGAGACCGACAATCTGGCTCAGGCGATTTTTGATCTGGCGGACAAGCTGGGCGCGCCGACGTCTCTGGCCGCCGTTGGGATGCCTGCGGAAGGCATTGAAAAGGCAGCGGAAATCGCCGTTGCTCAACCTTATCCTAATCCACGGCCTTTGTCCTTTGAGGGCATTCGGGCCTTGTTGGACGACGCATACCACGGGCGGCGTCCGACTTAGTTAGCAACCTTCGTGGCAAACACACGTTAATCGAGTGGCACCTTCAACGCTGAGGGTGTCGGGAGGACAAAATGACGAAGTTAAAGTTTACCCGCCGTACGATTCTTCGCAGCGGTGTTGCTGGTGGTGCTGCGGTGGCAGCAGGCACCTTGTTCATGCCGGCAGTCCATGCTCAGGCAACAACAAAAATCGGCTACGTGACACCGGCAACCGGGCCACTGGCTGCCTTTGCCGAGGCAGATTCCTTTGTGCTGGGCAACATCCGCGACATGTTCGCGTCCAAGGGTGTTGAGATCATTGTGAAAGACACGCAATCGTCTCCGGCACGTGCGGCTGAAGTCACGCAGGAGCTGATTGCTGAGGGCGTTTCGATGGTGCTGGTGGCATCCACGCCAGAAACCACAAACCCGACCGCGTCGGTCTGTGAAGCCAACCAGGTGCCGTGTATTTCTTCGGTGGCGCCTTGGCAGCCGTACTTCTTCGGTCAGGGCGGTGACCCTGCGAAGGGCTTTGATTACTCCTACCACTTCTTCTGGGGTCTTGAGGATCTGATGGCTGTATTCGCGGCCATGTGGAACCAGCTGGACACCAACAAGAAAGTTGGTGGCCTGTTCCCGAACGACGGTGACGGCAACGCTTGGGGCGGCGCGTTCCCGGGCTTCTTTGGTGCACAAGGCTACGAGATTGTGGATCCGGGCCGCTACGAGAACCTGAACAGCGACTTCTCCAGCCAGATTTCTGCGTTCCAGTCCGCTGGCGTCGACATTCTGACCGGCGTGCCGATCCCGCCAGACTTTACCACGTTCTGGAAGCAAGCGCTGGCACAGGGCATGAAGCCCAAGGCTGCGTCCATCGGTAAGGCGATCCTGTTCCCAGTAGCGGTAGAAGCACTGGGCAACGACGGAAACAACCTGTCGTCCGAGGTGTGGTGGACCCCGTCTCACCCTTACACCGACAGCTTGCTGGGTCTCTCCGCTTCTGATGTTGCGGGCGCCTACACCAGCGCAACGGGCCGTCAGTGGACCCAGCCCATTGGCTTCGTCCATGCGTTGTTCGAAGTGGCTGATCGGGTGATGGAAACTGCCGGTACGGGTGCGGATGACGTTGCAGAAGCACTCAGCGGTTTGCAGATGGATACGGTTGTTGGTCCGCTGGACTGGACGGCTGGTCCTGTGAAAAACGTGGCCAAGACCCCGCTGGTCGGTGGTCAGTGGCGCTCAGCTGGTGGTGGCAAGTACAACATGGTTGTGACCGAAAACAGCCTCGCGACCAACATTCCAAAGGCCGGCAGCATGGAGCCGATCTTTGGCTAGTTGAACCAGATCGTATTACGGTCGGTCCAGACGGGAGGGCGGTTTTCGCCGCCTTCCCCTTTTTATCGAGTTATTTGACGTGGTGGATGCGCACGAATGCTGCTGGAGCTGAAGTCGGTTTCCAAATCCTTTGGTGAGCTGGTCGTTGCCGATTCAATTGATCTGCAGGTTGCCAAGGGCGACGCACTGGGGATCATTGGTCCAAATGGCGCAGGGAAAACCACCCTTTTTAATCTGATTACAGGTGGGCTGCTGCCAGAGCAGGGGACCATCGTGTTTAATGGCCGCGACGTCACGCGCATTCCCGCGCAACAGCGCTGTTTCGACGGGATTGGCCGAAGCTTTCAGGTGCCTTTGCCGTTTGAGGGGCTTTCCGTATTCGAAAATGTCGCCGTTGGTGGTGCCTTTGGGCAGGGAAAGTCGATTGAGCGGGTGCAGGACGAATGCATCGATATTCTTGAGCTGACGGGCTTGCTGGGTAAGGCAAACATGCTCGCGGGGCAATTAACCCTGCTGGAGCGTAAGCGGTTGGAAATGGCCCGAGCCTTGGCGACTGGCCCGGAACTGCTGCTGCTGGACGAAATTGCCGGTGGTCTGACGGAAATGGAATGTGAGCAGTTGGTTTCCACCATTCGTGAAGTCCACGCGCGGGGTGTTACCATCGTTTGGATTGAGCATGTGGTTCATGCTCTCATGCAGGTTGTTGACCGCATTTTTGTGCTGAACTTCGGCCAGAAAATCAGCGAAGGCGAGCCAGAGGCTGTGATGACTTCGGCCAAGGTGCAGGAAATCTACATGGGGATTGAAGCATGACCCCCAACGAGAAGATTGTGCTGGAAACACAGTCACTTACCGCGCACTACGGCGACTTCCAGGCGCTGTTCGGGATCGACTTCACGCTGGCCAAGGGCGAGACCGTTGCGATCATCGGCGCAAACGGTGCCGGGAAATCGACCTTCTTGAAGTCCATCGCCGGCCTGCTCCGTAATGCGCCCGAAGCGATCCGTTTCGAAGGTGAGCCTATCGGTGCCATGCACCCGAAAAACGGCGTCGCGCTGGGCATCGCGCTGGTCCCGGAAGGGCGGCGATTGTTTTCCTCGTTAACGGTGGAGGAAAACCTGATTATCGGCGCTCAACACACGAACCGCGAAGGTCCGTGGTCGCTGGAGGCGGTATACGAGCTGTTTCCGGTGCTGGGAGAGCGCCGCAATAACCCCGGTCAGGCGCTTTCCGGCGGTCAGCAGCAGATGGTGGCCATTGGCCGCGCGCTGATGAGCAACCCCAAGGTGTTGCTGTGTGACGAAATCAGCCTTGGCCTTGCCCCCATTATCATCAAGGACATCTACGCCTCGGTTCCGCGAATTCAGGCTCAGGGCACGTCGATGGTTGTGGTGGAGCAGGACATCAATCAGGCACTCGCTGTTGCTAACCGCGTGTTCTGTTTTCAGGAGGGCAGGGTCTCTCTGTCTGGCGCGCCTGCGGACTTGACCCGCGACCAGATCAAAGCCGCCTACTTCGGCCTTGCAGCTCAGCAGGAGGCAGATCCAACATGATCGATCAGCTTCTTGGCGTTCTGCTTAATCCTCTGCGCATCCTCGATATTCTGATCGACGGGATCAGCAGCGGCGCTCAATACGCGCTGTTTGCCGCCGGGCTTTCGCTGATTTTCGGGATCATGCGACTGGTCAATCTGGCCCACGGCGATTTCATCATTCTTGCCGCTTACGTGCTGTTTGCGGTTTCGTGGGGGCTGGGAGCGCTGGGGCTTCCGCCGGAGTTGAACCTGATTCTCGCGCTGGTGATCTCCGCCCCCATCCTGTTTGCGCTGGGCTATGCGGTCCAGCGTGGGGTGCTGAACCGGACGCTGGGGCGGGATATTCTGCCGCCTCTGCTGGTGACTTTTGCCTTGTCTGTCATCATCCAGAACGGCCTGTTCCTGATCTTTTCCCCCGACACCCGATCCATCGATTCAGGCGCACTATCAACAGCCGGGATCAATATTGGCTATCGGCAGATTTCCGTGCTGGCGGTCATTACAGTTGGCGTCGCAATCGCCGTGATCGGGGGCTTGCAGTTCCTGTTTTTCCGCACGGCGCTGGGCCGGGATTTCCGCGCTGTTTCGGATGACCCGGAAGTCGCGGAACTGATGGGCATCAACCGGCGCCACGTCTTTGCGCTGGCTATGGGCGTAGCAATCGTTGTGGTTGCTATTGCTGGCATGATGTTCGGCGTCGCGGGTAGTTTTGATCCCTATCTTGGCCCAACACGGCTGCTTTCAGCCTTCGAAGCTGTCATCATCGGCGGGGTGGGCAGTCTTTGGGGGACATTGGTTGGCGGTGCCATTCTGGGGATTTCTGAACAATTCGGCAGCCGGGCATTCGGTGAAGAATTCAAGCAAATCAGCGGCCATGTGGCCTTTCTGGTGATTTTGCTTCTCAGGCCTCGGGGTCTGTTCCCGCGGGACAAGGATTAAAGCCATGAGCCAAAAACGATCCATCCGCCAAAACACCCCCATCGGCACGATTGCTCTGCTCGCCTTTCTTGGCACGGGCCTTCTTGCCGCGTGTCTGCCGCTGCTGGGAAACACGCTTGCAATCCAGTGGGGGCGGGAGTTCCTGATGCTGCTGGCGCTGGCCTCGCTCTGGAACCTGCTCGCCGGTTATGCCGGTTTGGTTTCGGTCGGACAGCAAGCCTTTGTGGGGTTTGGCGCTTATGTCTTTCTGCACCTGTCGCTCGATCCCGGTAAATCCATCGGGCAGGATTGGACCCAGATCGACCCGATGACGGGGCTGGGCAAGAATATTACGCTGGCGGATGCCTTCCCGGCTTGGATGTTTGTTGGCCCGGTCCACCCGCTGTTGTCGGTCGTTGTTGCAATGGCGCTTGGGGGGCTTTTAGCGCTGCCAGTCAGTTGGATCGTGTTCCGTTTGCGCGGGCCCTATTTCGCCATTGGCACGTGGGTTGTTGCCGTGGTGATTCAACTGATTATCGGGCAGCTTGGCTGGCTGGGAAAGGGCACCGGAACCGCCATCTCGCTCGACTATGCCTTCCGGTTTGGAGACATGAACAGCGTCCACGGTTTCTTCCAATCGCTTAACCCCGATGCGAAAAAGATTTTCGCGCGGGAGGCCTATCGCTTCTGGATGATGCTCGCCGCCACCATGCTGATTCTGTTGGGGATACTGGTGGTGATCCGAAGTCGTGTTGGCCTGGCACTCGCCGCCATTCGGGACAACGAGGTCGCCGCAACCGCGCTGGGGGTCAATGCAGCCCGCCTGAAACTGCTGCTGTTCGTCGCCGTTGGTGCTGCGACTGCGCTGGTGGGGGCCATCGGTGCTTTTGACGAAAGCGGTTTGTTGCCGGTGAAGAATTTCAGCCTGCTCGACTATACGGCCTTTATCATTTTCATCGTGGTTATTGGCGGAATCGGCAGCTTTGAGGGGCCGATCATCGGCACCATCATCTACTTTATCGCTGACAAGTTGCTGACCCAACTGGTGGGTGAGTATTTCTTTATCGCGCTGGGTGTGATCGGGATTCTGGTCATGCTGTTTGCGCCCAAGGGGTTGTGGGGGCTGGTGCAGGCGCGTCTGGGTTTCTCGCTCTTCCCTGTTCGCCGAAATGTTGTTTTTGAGGACCGCTAAGAATGCCTGAATTCCTCTCTCTCCGCGATGCCATAGCCAAGCATGTTTCTGATGGAAACAGTCTGGCGCTGGAGGGCTTTACCCATTTGATACCCCATGCCGCAGCGCATGAAATCATCCGGCAGGAGCGGCGTGACCTGACCCTCATGCGCATGACGCCGGACATGATCTATGACCAGCTGATCGGGATGGGCTGTGTGCGCAAGCTGATTTTCTCTTACGCGGGCAACCCCGGTGTTGGCCTGCTCCGTCGGATGCGGGACGCGGTCGAAAACGGCTGGCCTCAACCGCTGGAGATCGAAGAGCACAGCCATGCCGCCATGGCGCACGCCTACGAAGCTGGCGCGTCGAACATGCCCTTTGCCATGATGCGCGGCTACATTGGTGCCGGGCTGAAGCAGGTTAATCCAAACATCAAATCGGTAACGTGCCCCTTTACCGGCGAAGAGCTCGCGGCTTTCCCCGCGCTCAACCCCGATGTTGGCATCATTCACGCCCATCGTGCAGACCGGCAGGGCAACGTGCTGATCGAGGGGATTTTGGGGGTGCAAAAGGAAACCATCCTCGCGGCCAAACGGTCAATCGTGACGGTTGAAGAGGTTGTCGATGACCTGCACGCTCACCCCAACGCCTGCGTTCTTCCCGGCTGGACAATCGACGCCATTTGCGTGGTCAAGGGCGGTGCCCATCCTTCCTACGTCCACGGCGTCTATCCGCGAGACAACAGCGCTTATGTCGAATGGGACACTATCGCCAGCGACCGAGACGGGTTCCAGAGCTGGATGAAGCAGCACGTACTCGACGTTGACGAGACCGTCTTTGCGAAGCGCGTGGAGGAGTTGAGCTGATGAGCGACTATACGTCCAATGAAATGATGACCGTTGCCGCGGCGCGCGCGCTGTCTTCCAGCGATGTTTGCTTTGTCGGCATCGGCGCACCGTCGGCGGCGTGCAACCTTGCCCGCCTGACCCACGCGCCAGAAATCACGCTCATCTACGAGAGTGGAACCATCGGGACCGAGCCGAATGTGCTGCCGCTGTCGATTGGCGACGGCGAGCTGTGCGAAACCGCCCTGACGACCGTGTCCGTGCCGGAGATGTTCCGCTACTGGCTACAAGGAGGCCGGATCACCATCGGTTTCCTCGGTGGGGCGCAAATGGACCGGTTTGGTAATTTGAACACCACGGTTGTTGGCGACTACCACAAACCCAAAGTCCGGCTGCCCGGCGGCGGTGGGGCGCCTGAAATCGCGGTGCATTCCAAGGAAATCTTCATCACGATGAAGCAAAGCCCGCGTGGTTTTGTGCCAAAGATCGATTTTTTCACCTCGATGGGTTTTGGTACAGGCGGGACAGACCGGCTCGATCATGGGGTTACGACCAAAGGGCCAAACCGGGTGATGACCGACCTCGCCATATGGGAGCCGCATCCGGAGAGCCGGGAGTTGCGTGTAACCAGCTTGCATCCGGGCGTGACGCGTGAACAAATGAGCCAGAGCGTCGGTTGGGACATCCTTTACGCCGACACAGTGGCCGAGACCAAGCCGCCCACGGCGGAAGAACTTGAAGTCCTGCGCGACCTTCATCGCCGGACAGAAGAAGCACACAAAGGGAAAAAATCATGAGAACGCTATTCAGCGAAGAAAACTCGGTTCAAGCTGTTCTGGATCGCTTGGACCAATGCGAAGATCCTAGGCTCAAGGAAGTCGTCACGGCGCTCGCCACCCATTTGCATGCCTTTATCAAGGACGTGGAGCCGACGATGGAAGAGTGGTTCCAGGGCGTCGATTTTCTGACCCGGACAGGCCAAAAATGCAGCGGTCAGCGGCAGGAATACATCCTGCTCAGCGACATCATGGGTGTTTCCATGCTGTGTGAGTCGATCAACAACCGCAAACCAAGCGGAGCGACCGAAGCCACGGTGCAGGGGCCATTCCATGCCGAGGGCTCACCCGAACGCGACCTGGGTACAACCATTTGCGATGATGGGCTTGGGGAACCGTGCTGGGTTGAAGGGCGCATTCTGTCGGTTGATGGAACGCCGATTGTCGGGGCCAAACTGGACATCTGGCAGACCAACGCGGAGGGCGACTATCAGGTGCAGGCACCCGAACAGCCTGACGGCAACCAACGCGGCATTTTCCGCACCGACGAAGAAGGCCGCTATTACTTCGCAGCGAGCCTGCCCGTGAGCTACTCCGTGCCGACTGACGGACCGGTGGGGGAGCTTCTGCGGGGTATGGGCCGTCACGCCATGCGCCCGGCGCACATGCACTTCATGGTGTCAGCAGAGGGCCATGACCCGCTGACCACGCACCTGTTTGTGGATGGTGATCCCTATTTGGACAGCGATGCCGTTTTTGGTGTGCGTGAATCGCTGGTGGTGCAGTTTACACCGGCTGATCCATCCACTGCCGCTGCGCGGAACCTGCCAGCCGAGCATCAGGAAGTCAGCTACGACTTCGTTTTGACGCCCAAAGGCTGATCCACCATGAGCGGCGGCGATCCAAAAGCCTGGCGCAGACGGCCCAGAGCGCCTCAGCCGGGAGCCGAGCTGGGACCGGTGGAAGAGGTGCCAGAGGGATCGGCGCGTGAATATACCTTTGGCGGCGGTAAGTCGAAGTTCTCGATGTTCGTGGTCAAGAAGGGGGGTGAGTACTATGCTTACCTGAATTTCTGCCCGCACTATTCGTCGCTGCTGAACGTCCGCGACGGTGAGTTTCTGAACCCGGAAGGATCGCGCATTCGCTGCTCCGCGCACTTTGCCGAATTCCGGATTGAAGACGGCTTTGGGGTTAGCGGCGCAGCAGAAAACTGCTGGCTCGATCCTGTGCCGGTGGTAGTTGTGGACGGAACTTTGAGGATTGCGCAGGGATGACGACCAGCGATTTTGGCCTGACCGTTGACTGGATGCCGGATGCTCTGG
>JBMTIF010000037.1:0-10396 GCA_049437045.1 Alphaproteobacteria bacterium
CCAGACGCAGGGGCTGCGTCACCATTGTCAGTGTTCGGAAGACCGGCTGAAGACAGTTTTGCTGTCGCTGAACGCCGAATAACTGGCCGACTGCTTTGTTGATGGGGTTGTCAGCTCAACCTGCGAGTTCTGCAACACCACCTATACCTTCACCCCCGAAGATCTGGCCGTAACGCTGCAATAGCGGGTTATTCGCGCCAGAAGCTTGGTACCAGCAAGACCAGCACGGAAAACAGCTCCAAACGACCCAGCAGCATGCCCGCCGCCATCAGCCACTTTGCCCCTTCTGGCAGGCTGGCAAAGGTCGAAGCTGGCCCGACAACGGGACCAAGACCCGGGCCGACGTTGGCCACTGCCGTTGCGGCAGAAGATATGGCGGTGACCATATCCAACCCCATAAAGCCCAGTGCCGCCGCTAGGACGCCAAAGGTCAGAATGAACAGGAAGAAAAACACCTGAACCGACTCAGCAACTTCGTCGGTGAGCGGCTTGCGGTTGTAGTAGGTGACGCGCACGCGACGCGGTTCGGCAAGGCGACGGACTTGCGCGACGGACGTGATGTAAAGCACCTGAAAACGGAACACCTTAATCCCGCATGAGGTCGACCCCGCGCACCCACCGATAAACATGGCGACCAGCAGCATGGCATTGGGGAATGCGCCCCAAGCCGAATAATCGGCACTCGCGTAGCCGGTCCCGGTAATGATCGACGTGGTGTTGAACGCGGCATGGCGCAGCGCCTCGGGAAACGGCGCAACGGACGACAAAACCTGCCACGCCGTCAACAGCGCAACGCCGACTGCAACCAAAATCAGGAACGTCCACATCTGACTGTCCCCGCGCAGTGCGCTCATCTCGCGGCGGGACAGGCGGATATAGAGCAAGAAGGGCAAGGATCCAGCCAGCATGAACACGATCGCAGCCCCTTCAATCGCAGCACTCTCAAAGTGTGCAAAGCTGCTGTCATGATTGCTGAAACCACCCGTGGCAATGGAGGTCATGGCATGAACCACCGCATCAAAGAGCGGCATGCCTAGCAGGGCGTACACGACACCAGCCAGAACGGTCAGGAAGACGTAAACCTGGATAATCTTCAGCGAAAGCTCACCGGCGCGCGGCAGAAGCTTTTCGGTCTGTTCAAAGGATTCTGTGCGGAACAGCTGCATGCCACCAATCTGCAAGGCCGGAAGCAGGCTCATGGCCGTCACAACAATACCAACACCGCCCAGCCACTGCAGCAGCGCACGCCATAGCAGAAAGCCCGGTGAAAGCAGATCCAAACCCGTCATGACGGTCGACCCTGTGGTCGTAATACCGGAGGTCGACTCAAAAACCGCTTCACCCAGTGTCAGCCCCAGATCGCCGAAAACGAAAGGTAAAGCACCGAACAGGCAAACCGCAGCCCAGGCTACTGTCGTAAAGACAAAGGCGTGACGGACCGAGAAAATTGGCGTTTTGGTGCGCGTGGTCAGGCTCAGCGTAATTCCAGCAAAACCGGTAATCGCCGACGAAATGACAAAAGAAGTCCAGTTCGGGCTGCTCAAAATGAGCTCATAGGCCGCCGGAACCAGCATGGCGAGCGCAAGAATGCCGAGCAGATAGCCGACAATGTTGGCGACGGATCTCAGATCCAAGGTGGCGCTCCCGGCCCGTTTAACACGGGCCGGACATTAAAGTCGCTTTGATGCGAGGGCAACCTTAACGCAGCGCGTCAAAGAACTCTCGACGCAGGTGTGGGTCTTCGCGGAAGACACCGGAGAGGTGCTTGGTGTGCATCACCGTGTCATGGGTATGGATACCGCGCGTGGTCATGCAGTGGTGTTCGGCTTCAATGACAACCGCCACGCCAAGCGGCTCCAAGACCCGCTCGATCGACTTCGCGACCTCTTCTGTCATGCGTTCCTGAATCTGGAAGCGGCGGGCAAACGCATCAACCACGCGTGCCAGCTTTGAGATTCCAACCACGCGCCCACGCGGCATATAGGCGACATGTGCCTTGCCGATGATCGGAGCCATGTGGTGCTCACAGTGGCTGTGAAACGGAATATCCTTGAGCAGCACCATGTCCTGATAGCCTTCGACTTCGTCAAAGGTCTTGGACAAAACCGCGTCAACGTCGATCTGGTAGCCACCAAACCACTCGTCAAAAGCTTTAACGACACGCTTGGGGGTTTCCTGAACACCGGGGCGTTCGGCGTCTTCGCCCGTGTAGGCAATCAGCGTTTTAACAGCAGCTTCGGCGTCACCGCGGCTTGGCTGGGTGGTCGTGTTCATCCGAACGACGTTGTCCGGTCCGGAAGATTCGCTCACGTCATCGATCAGATCGAGTTCGTGGTCGTACAAAGCTGCGCTTTCATGAGGTGCCATTTTGAACGGCCCTTGCATTGTTTGTGGAGGTCTGACGACGGAAGGCGTTTCCACACACCGCCGCGATCTCGCTCGGGATCACCACTGACTTGGTATAGAGAAAAATGAAGTAAAGGCGTTGATTTTCGGCAATCAGACGCCAAAAGCCGCCATTTTCCTGATTTTACGCTGCTTCTTTTTTGCTTGGGAGCTGCAATTTCAGGGTTTTAACCAGCGAATCGCGGGTCTTTTGAGCGAGCGCAGGAAAATCACCAACATCGGCTTTTGCCTGCTCATATTCGGTGTCATCGCACGCAACTTCGATGCGTTTGGCCGCTCTGGACAGCGCTGCAGCCCCAAAAGTTGCCGCCGAGCCCTTGATGGTGTGGGCTTCATGTCGCAACTCGCCCCAGTCTTCAGCCTCACAAAGCTTGACCACCTTGGGCAGGCGTTCTTCGAGTTCTTCGAGGAACGATGTCACCAGCATGCGTACAATGTCTTCACCGGTGTCTTCGCGCATCTGGTCGAGAACTGCTTCATCAACCAGCATTTCTGCAGCCGACTCAGGAGCGCCTGTGCCATCTTCAGCCGTGACTTGCGTTCCACTTGCGGCAATCGCGCGCTCGGCTCGTGCTCGGATTTCGAGGTCATAGCCGTCATCGGCTGGCGGCTTACCCGCCACCATGTCCGATGAAACCTTGTCGGCCTCTTTGGGGGCTTCGTCTTCTGCCGCTTCAACGGCTTCACTGGCGGTTTCTTCGACAGCGTCCCAGTCATCCAGAACGTGGGCTGCTCGCTGTGCCGCTTCAGCCTTGCTGGCTGCATCAGTTTCAGCGACCTGCTGTGTGTCTGCCGCCTCATCGTCGAGCGCCAGCCACTGACTCACCATAAGCACCAGAGCATCCAGCTTCAGCGGTTTGGCCAGATAGTCGTTCATTCCCGCAGCCAGACACCGCTGACGGTCGCTGGCCATGGCATTGGCCGTGAGTGCAACGATGGGTGATTTGCCGTTCAGCCCGGGCAGCTTCCGGATTTCCTTGGCTGACGTCAGCCCGTCCATGACGGGCATGGCCATGTCCATGAGCACCAGATCGTAAACCGTCTCCGCAGCCTTCTCGAGACCTTCCTTGCCGTTCTCAGCCATTTCCAGATCAATGGGCAAACCCTCCAGAAACGCTTCGACGACAGCGCGGTTGGTCGGGCTGTCTTCGACGAGCAGAACCCGGCGCAAATCACCGTCAGCCTGCTTCTTGGACTTTTTGCTGTGGTTGAGGTGGACATGGGGCGTCGAACGGGCCGAGGATTTCAGGTGGTCATGCTCACCATCCTCAACCAGCGTTATCGCTTCGCCAGTGGCCGCATCGAATTCCAGTCGGAACCAGAACGTAGCCCCCTTACCCTGCTCTGACGCCACACCGATCTCACCGCCCATGGCATCGACCAGCCGCCGACAGATCGCCAGGCCCAGCCCCGTGCCACCAAAACGGCGGCTAACCGTAGCGTCGGCCTGGTTGAAGGGCTCGAACAATCGATCCTGCTGATCTCGGGTAATACCGATGCCGGTATCAATCACTTCCACAAAAGTGGCGATGCGGTTTTCACGCGTTGGCTTTTCCTGACTGATGCGCAGGGTGACGTTGCCTTCCTCGGTGAACTTGATGGCATTGCCAAGCAGGTTGAGCAGCAGCTGACGCACCCGCGTCGGGTCACCCTTGACGCGGGGATGGCTCAGATCGTGCCAGTCGCCGTGGACGGACAACCCTTTCTCGTCCGCGTGGGGTGAAAGCAGCTCCATCACGCTCATGGCCAGTTCCGGCAAATCGAAATTTGCTTCTTCGAAATTCAGCTTTCCGGCTTCGAGTTTCGAGAGGTCCAGCAGATCATTGAGAATGACCAGCAGACCTTCTGCCGAATCCTGCGCGGTGGTCGCATAGGCTTTTTGCTGGGGGTCGAGGTCGGAGTTCATGAGCATGGTCGTCATGCCCATGATGGCATTCATGGGGGTTCGGATTTCATGGCTCATCATGGCCAGGAAGTCAGACTTAGCTCTCGAACCGGCCTCTGCCGCATCCTTGGCCGCCCGCATTTCGGATTCCGCCTGCTTTCGCTCGGAAATATCCCGAATGGAAAAGACAGTTTCGCTGCGTTCCTGCCCATGATCAATCGCGCGGGCGGACAGTTCGACGTTGAAAACGTGCCCGTCCTTGTGCTGTGCCAGTGTTTCGCGGGCGCGCAGGGCTTCCTGACCCAGCGCCTTGTTCCATGCTTCCTCAGTTCCCGGCGCAAACAAAATATCGATGGGCTCACCCTGCAATTCAGCCGGATCCCAGCCAAAAATTTCGTTCAGATGGTCGTTGAAGCGACTGATCCGACGATCTTCGACGACAACAATGCCATCAAAAGATGCTTCGGCCAGTTGCCGGAACCGCAGAGAAGATTCCTCAAGCTCCAGCTCTCGGCGCTTGAGCTGAGTAATATCAGTGGCAATGGAAACCACTTCGCCGCGCCGCGTCCGTCGCTCAGCAATCTGCAGCCAGCGATCACGCATGAAGGGTTCTTCAAAGGGCGCGGAAGGGTTGTTGTGGCGCGCCAGCCGCTTGTTCAGCCAGGACTGCGCATCCTTTTGCGCCGCCGGGAAGCGCAGGGCGTTCAAATCCCGCTTCAGCAACGCAGCAAACTCCGGTCCGCCCTGTGCTTCCTCCAGAGTCATGCCGTGGTTTTGACGGAAGCGCTGGTTTGACAGCACCAGCCGGTCTTCGGCGTCATAGAGCGCAAAGGCATCCGGCATGGTCTCAATGGCTGTGGCCAGATAGTTCTGGGTCTCAATGGCCAAACTTCGCTCTCTAAACACGAAGAACGCAATGATGCCGCCGGTCGCGACGATGAACAGGAAAATGAGCGCAAGCAGGTTGTACGTATTCCTGACCTTGCGCTGAACATCACTGATCAGGCGTTCCTGCACCTGCATGGCTTCACGCGGATACCCACTGAACTCCCACGCAAAGCCATTCATCGACTCACGAATGGCCTTGATCTGCCCTCCGGTCAGGCCATTCTCAGCCAGCAATTCCATCTGGGGTTGGAGGTTGATCAGCTCGCCATAAAGCGCATTGAGCGATGTGGCAGCGCCGTCGATTTCCGATACAGCGCGCATGTTTTCCGCATTTTGGAATAGAGAGACGCGCGTCAGCAGCACTTCATAGCTATCGACAACCGCAACCGGAGAGCTTTCCGGGTCCAACGACCGGTAGAGGTCCATAGCGTTGATGTAGCGCAAAAGCGCTGTTTCGACTTCGCCGATTCGCCAAAACGGCGAGTTGTTGCCACCGGTCTGGATGTCCTTGTTGTGACGGTTCAATTCTGCAAATGCCCAGAACAACAGGGCAAAAAGGAAGATCAACGCCCCAAGAGCCAGCGCATATCGCCGCCACCCGCTCCAAAAACCGAGCGAACTATCCAAACGCGAGTCCGTCAAAAACCGTCTCCTATGCCTAATAGTCGCATAATTTAAAGCATTTAGCCGATTCGAGCGACCAAAAATCGCAGATTCGAAAATTATTTTCCCCAGCCCCGGGCTTGGCAAACTGACCACAAACGTCCATCCAAGGTCTGCACAGAACAAGAGTCCGCCCCTATGCCTTTTTCGACCACCGACACTTGGGTCTTTGACCTGGACGACACGCTGTACCCGGCGAGCTCGAATTTCTTTCCGCAGATCGCCGAGCGTATGGGGCTTTATGTGGCTGAGACCTTCGACATTCCGCTGGTCGAAGCCAAAAAAGAACAGCGTCGTTTGTTCCTCGAATACGGAACAACCCTGTCGGGTCTGGTTGCGGAGCGCGGGATCAATGTTGACGAGTACGCGCAATTTCTGATGCGCGTTGATTATGGTCGCATCCCGCACAGCCCGGCTCTGGTTGAGGCCGTCAAGCGACTACCGGGGCGTGTGTTGATCTTCACCAACGGGTTCAAGGAACACGCTGAAGCCTGTCTGGACCAACTCGGTTTCCGGCACGACGACTTTGAGGCTATTGCCGATATCCGCACCATCGACTTCAAGCCCAAGCCGCGGCCCATCGCCTTTGAGACCTTCTTCACTGAACACAGCGTCGATCCTCACAGCGCGATTTTCTTTGAAGACAGCCCCAAGAACCTGCGCACAGCCAAGGATCTGGGCATGAAAACAGCGCACATTGTCACCGATACAGCATGGGGAAATATGGGTCTTGAGGATGGGGATGGCTTCATTGACCATTCTGTATTGGACCTGACGGACTTTCTGAACGACACCGTCCTCAAGAGTTTCTAATCATCCAACCCTCACTGACGACAGGAGTACGTCATGGATCTCGCTCGTCTCGAAACCCTGATCGAAGCTGCCTTCGACGATCGCGACAACATCAATTCCTCCACACAAGGTGAAGTCCGCGATGCGGTAAATGCCACGCTGGACGCACTGGATAGCGGCGCGCTGCGGGTTGCCGAGAAACAGGCTGTGGGCCAGTGGACCGTGAACCAGTGGGCGAAGAAAGCCGTATTGCTGGGTTTCCGCCTCAATGACATGGCGGTCATGGACAGCGCCTGTGGCGGCGCACCGGGTTGGGACAAGGTTGCGCTCAAGTTCGGAGACTGGGGTCCAGAACAATTTGCAGCCGCCGGTTTCCGGGCGGTTCCGGGCTGCGTGGTGCGTCGTTCGGCGCACATCGCCAAGGGCGTGGTTCTGATGCCGTCGTTCGTCAATCTGGGCGCTTATGTCGATGAAGGTACCATGGTCGACACTTGGGCCACTGTCGGCTCTTGCGCGCAAATCGGCAAGAACTGCCACATCTCTGGCGGCGCTGGTATCGGCGGCGTTCTGGAGCCTTTGCAGGCAGGACCGGTCATCATCGAGGACAACTGCTTCATCGGTGCTCGCTCTGAAGTCGCCGAAGGTGTTGTGGTCGAAGAAGGCGCTGTGCTGTCCATGGGTGTGTACATCGGCGCGTCTACCAAGATCGTGGACCGCGCTACCGGTGAAGTCTTCATGGGTCGCGTACCGTCATACACCGTTGTGGTTCCGGGCTCTCTTCCGTCCAAAACCGGTGATGGCCCGTCGCTTTACTGCGCCGTGATCGTCAAGCGTGTGGATGCGCAAACACGCTCCAAGACCGGCATCAACGAACTGCTGCGCGACTGAGCCATATCATGACTGACAGCCCGTCCCTGACCCATGCTCGCGCCCTGATCCGCTGCCCGTCTGTTACACCGATTGAGGGCGGCGCGCTGGAGTATATCGCAGCGTGGGCCGACCGGTTGGGTGGTTGGTCGGAACGGGTGGACCGCAACGGCACACCGAACCTGTTCGTCAAATTCGGTAATCGGGGCGCAACCAATGGGCGGCATTTTGCCTTTGCTGGCCATACCGACGTGGTGCCAGTCGGCGACGAAGCCGCCTGGACGCATCCACCGTTTGGCGCGGAAATCGTCGACGGCGTGCTTTACGGGCGCGGGGCGGTGGATATGAAATCCGGCGTGGCATGCTTCATGGGCGCGGTTGAAGCCTTGGTCGCAGAGCGCGCCGAGGGCGACGCCATTTCGCTGATCATCACCGGGGATGAAGAAGGCCCGGCGACAGATGGAACCCGCGCTTTGCTCGACTGGATGGCTGACCACGGCGAGCGCCCGGACGTTTGCATCGTGGGTGAGCCTACCAACCCCAATGCGCTCGGCGATTCCATCAAGATTGGCCGTCGTGGGTCCGTCACGGCCTATTTCGAGAGCGCAGGAACTCAGGGGCACGTGGCCTATCCGCACTTGGCCGATAACCCCGTGCATCCTTTGCTTGCGGTTCTTTCCGCGCTTACGGCTGAACCGCTGGACCACGGTACAGAGCACTTTCAGGCGTCATCGGCGCAAGTCGTGACCTTTGATGTTGGCAACAGCGCGGACAACCTGATCCCCGCCAAGGCCAGCGCCACCGTCAACATCCGTTTCAACGATGAACACAGCAGCGACAGCCTGAAAGCCTGGATTGATGCAGCCATCGAGCCGCACCGGGCGAACGTGTCCTACCGCTACCGGATTTCCGGGGAGAGCTTCATCTACCCACCTGAAGCCTTTGGCGCGATGATCGCGGATGTGGTCGAAGAGCATACAGGCCGTCGCCCGGAATACTCGACCGCTGGCGGCACCTCAGACGCTCGGTTCATCAAGGATATTTGTCCGGTGGCCGAATTCGGGCTGGTTGGCCAGACCATGCACAAGGTCGACGAGCGAGTGGAGGTCGCCGACCTCGAAGCGCTGACTGCGATTTACGTGTCGCTGCTCCAGCGGTATTTTTCCGGGTAAGTTGCCCGCAGAAAATAGAGACCGCACGCGGGGGCTTTGGGGCCGCTGACTTGTCGGTTTTTGGCCTCCAGCACCTCTTTCACCCACTCCACCGGTTTCCGCCCAGCGCCAACTTCGACCAGCGTTCCGACCATGTTGCGGACCTGATTGTGCAGGAAAGATCGCGCGGCGGTTTCGACGATCACCCGCTCACCCGTCCGCCAAACGCGCAGGCTATCTAGCGTCTTCACCGGTGATTTCGCCTGGCACAGTATGGCGCGGAAAGACGTGAAATCGTGATTGCCGATCAACGCCTGAGCGGCTTCATGCATGGCGTCGGCGTCCAACCGAGACTTCACCAGCCATGCCCGATCACGATCAAGCGTCAGGCCGGGACGACGGTTGACGATGACATAGCGATAAGCCCGCCCTGTGCAGGAAAATCGGGCGTGAAAGTCCTCATCCACTTCAATCACGTCCAGCGCCGCAACCGGATGCGGCCGCAAGCAGCCATTCAGCGCCTCTCGCACCCGGTTGGCGTCAAAGCGGTCACTGTCAATGTCGACGTGGATCACCTGCCCCAGCGCGTGAACCCCGGCATCGGTGCGACCACTGGCGTAGATGGTCAGATCCTGTCCGGTAAATTCCCTGAAAGCATCCATGACAACAGCCTGCGCTGACGGGCCGTGGTCCTGATACTGCCAACCCATAAAGGGTGTGCCGTCGTATTCGAGCTTGATGGCGAAGCGGCGCATCAGTCCAGCACCGTTCCAGACGGGATCGGGTTGCCGCGCAGGAAGTCGTCAGCCGAACCGGCTTTCTTGCCAGCGCGCTGCACATCCAGCAGCTGCACGGCGCCCTCTCCGCAGGCAATGGTCAAACCGTCGAGCACCTCACCGGGGGCACCACTGGCTGCGGTGGTGGCAGCACGCAGGGCTTTTACCCGCTCGCCCGCCATTTCGAACCAGGCACCGGGGAAGGGAGAAAAGGCGTTGATCTTGCGCTTCACCGTCGCCGCGTTTTCTGACCAGTCGATGCGGGTTTCGCCTTTGTCGATTTTGTGTGCGTAGGTGGTGCCGGCTTCGGGCTGCGGGGTTGGTTGCAGACTGTCGATCCGGTTCAGTGCCTCAACGATCAACCGCCCTCCCAGCGCCGCCAATCGGTCATGAAGCCCGCCTGTGGTTTCGGTTTCCCCGATGCTCAAGCGGTCTTCCAGCATCACGGGGCCGGTATCAAGTCCGGCTTCCATCTGCATGATACCCACCCCTGTCTCACGGTCTCCGGCCTCCACCGCACGGTGGATGGGCGCTGCGCCGCGCCAACGCGGTAACAGGCTCGCATGGATGTTCAGACAACCCAAACGGGGCGCATCCAGAATGGCCTGGGGCAGGATGAGGCCATAGGCAACCACGACCGCCACATCAGCTTGCAGAGCGCGAAAGGCATCCCGATCCGCCTCAGCCTTGAAGTTCAGCGGTGTGCGCACGGCCAAACCCGCAGCCTCGGCGTGCGCGTGTACGGGCGACGGGCGCTCCTTCTGCCCGCGCTTGGCGGGGCGCGGCGGCTGGGAATAGACACAAGCGATCTCATGCCCAGCTTCGATCAGAGCCTGAAGTGCAACAACCGAGAACTCTGGCGTTCCCATGAAAATCACACGCATGGGCTCACCCCTCCGCTTCAAAGCCCTTGGGCAGGTATTCGGGCCAGAACTCGTGGCCGTGGGCGAACTGCTGCGCGGCGAATT
>JBMTIF010000038.1:0-10362 GCA_049437045.1 Alphaproteobacteria bacterium
TTGTGGCAGACGCCCGGCCGGAGATTTCTCCTCCGCAGATGGAGGCGAGTGGCCAACTGGTCAGGGTAAAAACCGACGTGCTTGAACTCGAAATAGACCCTGTGGGCGGGACCCTGGTCAGCTCGAAGCTGCTCAATTACCCTGTCGATGTCGACCAGCCAAATCGCAAAGTGCAGTTGTTCAGCCAGCAGGCCGATCGGTTCTTCGTGGCGCAATCAGGCCTCCTCAGTCGCCAGGAGGCGCCCAATCACACGAGCAGTTACGCTGTTAGTTCCGATGAGTACGAGCTTGCCGATGGCGCTGAGGAACTGCGCATTCCAATGACGTGGCGCAATGATAAGGGGCTTGCTGTTACAAAAACCTTCATTCTCAAGCGCGGCCGGTACGACATGGAAATCCGACACACCGTTGATAACCAGGCTGAAACGGCCTGGGTGGGTCGTCGTTATGAGCAGTTGCAGCGAACTGCGCCCCTGGACGATGAGAAGGCCGGCTTTAACGACCCGGGCCGTTACAGTTTCATGGGCATAGGTTTTTACAGCCCCGAGGACAAATTTGAGAAAATCGATTTTGACGAAGTGTCCGATGAGCCGTTTGAAAAAACCGTGACCAATGGCTGGCAGGCGATGATCCAGCATTATTTCTTTGCAGCCTGGATTCCTCCCTCTGGGCAATCCAACCTTTATTCCACGCTGGAGTTCAAACCAGCTGGGTGGCCCCGATACATTACCAGAACCCAATCGCCTGACGTTGCGGTAGCCGCAGGCACGCGACATGAATTCAGCAGCCGACTGTTTGTCGGCCCCAAGTTGCAGAACAAGCTTCAGGACATCGCGCCGGGGCTCGAGCACACAGTCAACTACGGCATATTTACCGTGTTTTCAAAACCCCTGTTCTGGCTCCTTTCCAAGTTGCATGACCAGGTCGGCAATTGGGGCTGGGCCATCGTTCTCCTGACCATCCTGATCAAACTGGCGTTTTTTAAGCTGACCGAAGCGCAATACAAGTCGATGGCGAGAATGCGGAAGCTTCAGCCTCGTATCGAAGCTCTGAAGGAGCGTTATGGCGATGATCGGCAACGAATGAGCCAGGCAATGATGGAGATGTACAAGAAGGAGAAAGTGAACCCACTGGGTGGCTGTTTGCCCATTCTCGTACAAATCCCCATTTTCATCGCCCTGTACTGGGTGCTGCTTGAGTCGGTTGAGCTCAGGCAGGCACCCTTTGTGGGATGGATCACCAACCTCTCAGCGCGCGACCCTTATTTCATCCTGCCGCTGCTCAATGCGGTGTTCATGATTCTCACGCAACGTCTGACGCCAATGGCTGGAATGGACCCGCTGCAGCGGAAAATGATGAACGCCATGCCGGTGGTGTTCTCGATCATGTTTGCGTTTTTCCCCGCAGGGCTGGTCCTTTACTGGGCGACCAACGCGGGCCTTTCACTGGCGCAGCAATGGTATATCACGCGCAAGATATCGGCTTCGGGGTGATTACAGGCCGGCCCGGCCTGGTTGCCTTCTGACCGAGGCGCTGATTGGCATTGGATAGCAAAGACACCATCTTCGCGATTGCCACGCCTCCCGGTGTCGGGGGCATTGGTGTCTTGAGGGTTTCGGGCACCGCGGTGGAAGACATTGCACAGCAGCTGCTCGGTTCAGTTCCGGCCCCCCGGCGTGCAACGTTCACACACTTCAGGGATGAGCTTGGCCAGTCAATAGATACCGGTCTGGCCGTTTATTTTCCGGCCCCCAACTCTTTGACGGGTGAGGACGTTATTGAGTTTCAGGGCCATGGCGGGCCTGTTGTGCAACAGCTCCTGGGAGACCGGGTAGCCCAGTTGGGTGCGCGCCCTGCGCGCCCCGGAGAGTTCCTCGAGCGAGCATTTTTGAACGACAAGATGGACCTCACCCAAGCGGAGGCCGTCGCCGATCTGATTGAGTCTGGGACTGCGGCCGCGGCGCGTGCTGCCCAGCGCTCAATGCAAGGGGCGCTCTCGAAGCGGGTTGAAGCACTGCAGGAGCAGCTCATCAGTTTACGCGTATATGTTGAGGCGGCACTGGATTTTCCTGAAGAGGAAATTGATTTTATCGCAGACAGTGACGTTGCTGAGCGGCTGAGCCGCTTAACAGACAAGCTCGGACGCTTGCGCGCAGAGGCGGAACAGGGGCGGCTGTTAAGGGATGGCATTACCCTGGCCATTTTCGGACAACCCAATGCAGGCAAATCAAGCCTTATGAACGCTCTGGCGGGCCGCGATTCCGCAATCGTGACGAATATGCCGGGTACGACGCGAGACGTGTTGCGAGAGGTCGTCTCCCTGGATGGCCTTCCAGTGCACATTGCCGATACCGCGGGCATTCGGGAAGCGGCCGACGAAGTGGAGGCTGAGGGTGTGCGAAGGGCACGAAGCGAGCTTCAGTCCTGTGACCTGGCCTTGCTTGTAATTGACCTCACAGACGAGATCGAGGATCAGCAGGCGTTGGCGAATGAAGTTCCTCAAGGTGTGCGCTGTATCAATGTATTCAACAAGATCGACCTCGTTTCACATCCAGCGCGTGGCGCCGACGAAGAGCAGCAGGCCTGGATTTCCGCCAAGACCGGTGCCGGAATCAACGGGCTTGTGAGCCTCATCAAGGGCGGAGCTGGCCTGGCCACTGGAGCGGGCGGGAGCTTTTCAGCGAGAACCCGCCATCTCGATATTTTGCGCCGGGTTCAAGAACACCTCGAATCGGGCCGCAGCCGGCTTGATTCTCCTGAGGTGCTCGCTGAAGAGTTGCGACTCGCACACCGCGCGTTGGGTGAAATCACCGGAGATTATTTGCCCGACGATTTGTTGGGCGCCATTTTCAGCAGCTTTTGCATTGGGAAGTGAGCGGCGAAGCCGCGCTAACCTGGCGGAGATTTCGCCGCCCTGGCGCACAGCCGTTTTTCTGAGACTTTCACCCGCCAGAGTATGTCGCGTTCAGTCGGCGGCGCGAATTCAAGTCAAGCGCTCTTTCCAGCCCCCGCTTCGGCGGAGTATCGCAGGGGTAATTACTCGACCTTGCAATAAATCTCGTGCAGCGTGCGAATCACGTCAAGCGCGGCTGTTTCAGCCAGTGAATAGTAAATGGTCTGACTTTCTCTGCGTGTTTTAACAAGCCCCTGCTCACGCAGTATGGCCAGGTGCTGTGACAAAGCCGACTGGCTGAGTTCAATCCGGTCGTTCAACGCACCCACTGAGAGCTCGCCCTCTGAAAGTACGCACATCACCATCAGCCGGTTTTCGTTGGCGATGCTTTTAAGCAACCTGACAGCGTCCGCAGCGCTGCGCTGCATAGAGGCAAAGCTGGAGGATTCCTGTTGGGTTTGCTGGGCTACGTCAGACATGATGGGGAGTGTACTGGCACCCCGAGTTTATTACAATTAGCTAATCTAAAAACACCGGTGTGACATAGCGCATGAACCTTGCCCCCAGCATTATTTCTCAACACGATGCCGAGACGGGCACATGGACCTACGTGCTCGCAGACCTCGATGTCGG
This sequence comes from Alphaproteobacteria bacterium, assembly GCA_049437045.1. Classification (GTDB taxonomy): domain Bacteria; phylum Pseudomonadota; class Alphaproteobacteria; order UBA7985; family UBA7985; genus UBA7985. The sequence goes on from JBMTIF010000038.1 coordinate 3,527, forward strand.
CGTGGCAGCGATGATTGATCCGGTCTGGGGTTACGATGCCGTGAGCGGTGATACAAATACAGGGAATGTCGATAAGCTCCTGGAGCAGGTAAAAGATCGCGGCTGGTCTCTTGAGTGGGTGCTCGAAACGCACGCGCATGCCGATCACTTATCAGCAGCGATGTACGTTCGGGAACAGACCGGGGCATCCATTGCCATAGGCCGGGGCATCCGCGCTGTGCAAGCCGCTTTTATCCGTATTTTCAATCTTGATGATGTGGCCGCAGACGGCAGCCAGTTTGATCGCCTGCTCGGTGAAGGAGATGTCATCCAGATCGGCGCTCTTGAAATCAAGGTCATGGAGACCCCCGGACACACCTCGGACAGCCTGACGTATTGCGTGGCAGATTGCGCATTCGTTGGCGACACCCTGTTCGCACCCGGATTTGGCACCGCGCGATGCGATTTTCCCGGCGGCGACGCCGCGATGCTGTTTGATTCCATTGCGAGAATACACGGCTTGCCCGGGGCGACGCGCCTGTTTCTCTGTCACGACTACCCGGGTTCTGGTGAAGACGCTCGAAGCATGGTGACGGTGGCCGAATCACGTGCATCGAACATCCACGCCCGGGATGGCATCCGTCGCGAGGAATATATCGACATGCGCGAAACCCGTGACGCCAAGCTGTCCCTGCCGCGGCTGATATATCCTGCGCTGCAGGTCAACATACGGGGCGGAAAAGGGCCAGAACCTGAGCAAAACCAAACGGCCTATCTGCGCATTCCTTTCAATGCCGACATTGAAGCTTTGCTCAAAGAACAACCGGTGGCGGTTCGCGGCAAATGAGCACCAAGACAAGCGAGCGACACTGGCAATCTGCCTATGCGTCGAAACAGGCGGACTGTCACAGTTGGTACCAGGCAGCGCCCGAGCAATCCCTGGGCTGGATTGCGAAAACCGACGTGGCCAAAACCGACCCGATCATTGATGTTGGCGCCGGGGCCTCATGCCTGGTGGACAGCTTGCTCGGCAACGGTTTTACTGATTTAACGGCGCTTGATCTTTCAGAAAGGGCTTTGTCCGTGAGTAAAGCCCGCCTTGGTGCTGCCTCTGAAGGAATCGAGTGGATCTGCGATGATGTGCGGCATTTTGAGCCCGCACGGAAATATCGGCTGTGGCATGACCGAGCCTGTCTGCACTTCATGCGTGAGGAGACGGATCGGTCAGCCTACATTGAGACCCTGCTCAAAGCTCTGGAGCCCGGGGGGCACCTGATCATCGCTGCCTTTTCAAAAAACGGTCCGAAACGCTGCAGTGGGCTGGACATTATTCAATACGATGACGAGGCCATCCAGCTGTTGTTTGGCGAGCATTTCCAGCTTATGGACCAAGCTCTTGAAACGCACCACACGCCAACAGGGGGAGAGCAATCGTTTGCGTGGTTTTGGTTGACGCGAGTGAAGCTGGCCGTCCTGTTCTGACACGCGCACTCTGAAGTCGCGCGCAACTTCCCGGCAATTCCGCTCAAGGCGGTGACTCACCCCCCTTTCTTGCCACCCGAGCAGCATTAGGTTGATATTAATTAGTAAATAGTAAATTATATGATCCTGAAATAGCTGTCAAAGGGAGAACATGTCATGAATTTCAGGCTCAAGCTTGCGAGCGCGACGTGCGCAATCTGTCTCTTGCTCGGCGTCAATATTGTCGAAGCGACTAATGGTTACTTTACACACGGCACGGGAACCAAAAATAAGGGCATGGCCGGAGCTGGAATCGCTTTGCCACAGGATGCTGTCGAAGTTGTGAATAATCCGGCTGTGGCAACGCGAGTTGGTCGATCAATGCAGTTGGGGGCTGCGCTGTTCAGCCCAATACGGAGCTATCAGAGTTCGCCCAGCTTGATTGGCGGATGTTGCGGTGGGTTTACCATCGGGCCCAACGACCTGGACAGTGACAGCGAGTATTTCGTCATCCCCCATTTTGCCCGGGTTTGGCAACGAGAGCCGGAAACGGCATTTGCTGTATCTGTTTACGGCCGTGGAGGCATGAACACGGACTGGAAGGGCGGGACGGCCTCTTTTGATCCCGACGGCCCGGGCCCGGCGCCGGTGATGACCCTGCCCGGAACCTTTGGCGGCGGAAATGCCGGCGTGGATCTGTTGCAGGCTTTCGTGGACGTTACCTGGGCAACGAATGTCGGTGAGAACACTTCGCTCGGGTTGGCTGGCGTGGTGGCCATGCAGATGTTCGAAGCACGGGGAATCGGCAGCTTTGCCGGATACACAGAACATTTTGCGGCCAGTGGTGGCACAAGCTTTCCATCAAAGCTGAGCAACAACGGTCATGATATCTCCTACGGTGCCGGCCTCAAGTTGGGCCTTCATTCACAGCTGACCGACAGGCTTGCTTTTGGTCTCATGTACCAGACAAAAATCTGGATGACCGAGTTTGACGACTATGCCGATCTTTTCGCCGAGCAGGGTGATTTTGATATTCCCGCAAACTTCAAAATGGGACTGACCTGGGAGGCGAGGGATCAGCTGTTCTGGAGCTTTGACGTCGAGCACTCCTGGTTCAGTGATGTCGATGCGGTCGGCAACTCCATTATGAATATCTTTGCCTGCCCCACGGCGGGTATGGGCGGCATGGATCCCGCGTTCTGCTTGGGTGGCAGCAAGGGTGCGGGTTTTGGCTGGGATGACGTCACCACCTACAAGCTGGGAGTGCAATGGAGCCCCGGCGAGCACTGGACATGGCGGGCAGGCTACAGCCATGCCGAACAGCCGATTGCAGACACGGAAATGACCTTCAATATTCTCGCCCCCGCAGTGGTCGAAGATCACTGGAGCGTTGGCTTCACCAAGCGCACCGGCGCGCAGGGCGATCGGGAATGGAACGTGGCCCTGACATATGTCCCCAGCAACAGCTTGACAGGTTTGAATAACTTCGATCCCACGCAGACGATCACGCTGAAAATGCACCAGATCGATTTGGAAGTCAGTTACAGCTGGCGTTTTTGAAACGCTTACAAATCAGGTTATGATGAAGACCGCAAGACCCCTGGAAGTCCATGAGGGCCAGGCTAAACGGAGCCTTTCGTCATGAACAAAAAACATCGGATCGGTATTCATGAGCTGTACGCAAAAGACGCGGTGGCCGCCGACGAGCGGGTCTGGGGGCGAAAAACCGACCCAGTGTCGCGAAGGGGCTTTTTGAAAGGATCGGGTTACGCTGCGATGAGCGCAGCCCTCGGCGGCCTGGCCATACCCTTCGCCCACCAGATGCCAGCCGGGCTGATACCTGCTGCCTTTGCGCAAAGTGGCGAAGGTTTTGAAATTCCCGGCAAAGACGGGCTGATTGTGCTCAACGATCGTCCATTAAGCGCGGAGACACCTGCCTGGCTGCTCGATGATGCCGTTACGCCGGCATCGCGGCTGTTCGTGAGGAACAATGGTCACCCCCCGGCCAGCGACTCAATAGATCCCGCGCAATGGACGCTCGAAATTGGGGGTGAATCCTGTATTCACCCGCAGTCGTTTACCCTCGAAGAGCTCCAGGCAGAATTTCCGCACCACAGCTATCAGCTGCTTCTCGAATGTGGCGGTAATGGCCGTAAAGAATTCAACCCACCTGCCAAGGGAAACCAGTGGTCGGTGGGTGCTGTTGGCTGTCCACGCTGGACCGGGGTACGGCTTCGTGATGTGCTGGAACGTTGCGGAATATCCGACGATGCTGTCTACGTCGGTTATTACGGTGCTGATACGCACATCAGCGGCGATGCGAGCAAACATCCGATATCGCGTGGCGTCCCGATGCGAAAGGCGCTGGAGGACGAAACCCTGCTTGCCTGGTCTATGAATGACGAGCCCTTGCCGGCTTTGCACGGCTTTCCGCTGCGCCTCGTGTGCGGTGGTTGGCCTGCCTCGACCAGCGGAAAGTGGCTGAGTCGTCTGGTGGTGCGAAACCAGGTTCATGACGGCGCCAAGATGGGAGGTGCATCCTACCGTGTGCCCTGTGATCCGGTTGCCCCCGGCAGTGAAGTGCCCGATGAGGAAATGTGTATTATCGAGTCCATGCCGGTCAAGTCATTGATCACTTTTCCCCGGTCCGGAATCACTCACCCCAGCGACGAAGCCATAAGCATTCGTGGGCAAGCGTGGGCCGGCGATCTTGCTGTCGAAGGGGTCGAGGTTTCCATGAATTTTGGCGCGACGTGGACAGCAGCGCAGCTGGACGCGCCAGCCAACCGGCTGGCATGGCAACAGTGGCGGGCAAAACTGAATTTCCCGATGAGCGGCTACTACGAAGTTTGGGCTCGGGCAAGGGACAGCCGGGGTCATTCACAACCCATGGTGTTGCCCGGCTGGAACCCCAAGGGATACCTGAATAACGCATGCCATCGCATTGCCGTGCAGGCGGTTTGATGTTCGCTGCCTTGACGCAAGATTTTCGCTGCGGCGCCCTGTTCGCATTGCTCGGTCTTTTGCTGGTGGGCTGTCAATCGGAACTCGAGGTCGTGCCAGAAGAGTCACCACCGGTCACAGCGGTGCCAGTCACCACAGAGCTGGGCGCACCCGCTGTTGATCCGGCCACGGGTTTCGTGGTTGATGATGGCTGGGAGTTGGTGCGCGCCCACTGCACCGCATGTCATTCCGCTTTGTTGGTGACGCAGAATCGCGGCAGCAGGGAAACCTGGGAGCACATGATTCGCTGGATGCAGGAATCCCAGGGGCTATGGGCGTTCGACCCGATGACCGAAAACACCATTCTTGATTACCTGGCCAGAAATTATGCGCCGCAAGCCTGGTCACGGCGACCACCGCTTCCCCCGGATGCCTTACCCCCCAACCCTTTTGCCGGGGCCGCCGGGTCATCGGGTCCATGAGCTTGTTGGCCTGACCAACCAAACAGGGGAGTTGGCCTAATGACTGTTGTTCCGGGTGTGGTGTTAGCCCTGGTTTTGGCCATTTTGGGCGATCTGCTTGCTGACTTAATCGGCGTTCAGCTGATGGGTTTGCCCAAGAGTCCGATCAGCCCGATCATGATGGCCATCCTGCTGGGTATCCTGGTGAGAAACACCCTGGGCCTCCAGCAAAGGTTCGCTGCGGGCGTCCGCTTCAGCCTTGTGCGAATTCTCCGTTTGGGTATTGTCCTGCTGGGAATCCGACTCAGCCTTGGCGAGGCTGGTGAAATTGGCTTGAAGGCCTTGCCCGTCATTGTCGCTTGTATCGCTGCCGCCCTTGTCCTGGTGACGTACATCAGCAAACGCCTTGGATTGAGCACGCGGTTGGGCACGCTGATCGCTGCAGGTACCGGTATTTGCGGTGCGACCGCGATCGTGGCTGTCTCACCGACCATTAGTGCCAAAGACGATGAAACCTCGTACGCGATTGCGTGTATCACCCTGTTTGGGGTTGTCGCAATGCTGGCCTACCCCTTTCTGGCCCACCTCATGTTTGGGGGTGATGCTTTCCGGGTGGGGCTTTTTCTGGGGACTTCGGTTCATGAGACCGCCCAGGTCGCTGGCGCCGGACTCGTGTATCAGCAGTTTTTTGGCAGTCCGCAGGCCCTTGATACCGCCACGGTCACCAAGCTTGTTCGCAACCTCGGCATGCTGGTCGTGATCCCCTTGCTGAGCATTATTTATCACCGTTCATCACAACAGTCCGAGGCCGCCCCAAGCCTTTGGTCCATGGTGCCTTTGTTCGTGATCGGGTTCGCGGTGATGAGCCTGATCCGGACCATTGGTGACCTGGGTGATCCGGCTTTCGGCGTGCTTTCAGTCGAGGCCTGGCAGACCACGGTCAAATATACTAAGCAGCTTGCCGAAGTGTGCCTGGGAATTGCGATGGCGGCCGTGGGCCTGGGGACCTCGCTTGCGGGCTTGCGTCAGATCGGGATGAAACCCCTGTTTGTCGGCCTGTTTTCCGCGATGTTGGTCGGTGGCGTCAGTGTCGGGCTGATCACCCTGCTGTACTGAGCGGACCCGACAGCCGCAGCGCTTGGCGGACGTGGGCGTTAAGAAATCACCGCCAGCCCTGCGCTGGGGTCAGGACGGCTTGCGCAGAAGAAAGCGGTACACGCCGCTGTCCTCAGAGTGCTCTACGAGTTCATTGCCCGTGGTTCTGCAGAACGCCTCGAAGTCAGCGACGGACCCAGGATCGGTGGCAAAGATCTCCAGTGTTCCGCCCCCGGCGACTTCCTTGAGCGCTTTCTTGGCCTTGAGAATGGGTAACGGGCAATTCAAGCCCTTCGCATCAAGTACATGGTCAGCCATGGTGGGTTCCTGTGTGGTGCGTGTTGATGGGTGCGCGTCGTTCAGATAAAGAGGTTGATGTGACTCTGGGTCGCAATCTCGATGTAGGTGGCTGCCCCGCCAACCTCGAGGTCCGGAATCATGTCATCCAGCGAGTACTCGAAAAGGTCCATGGTCATTTGGCAGGGAATCATTCGAACATCCGCCTCGACCGCCAGTTCGCGCAACTCATCGATGCTTGCGACGCCCTTTTTGTTGATGAGGTTTTTCATCATGGTAGAGGCGGCCCGGTCAACGCCCGGGATTGCCGATACAAGATTGGGCATCCCCATGTGGCCGCCCATCATCGGCATCTTCATCGCAGGGTTTCCGAGCGAGGACACCTTGAGGTCGAGGTCTTTGAGCAACAAGGTCAGACCGTAAAAAGTGAAAAACATCGTGACCTGAAGCCCCATGGCAGCCGCGGTAGTACCGAGGATAAAAGGTGGATAAGCCCAGTCCAGGGTGCCCTTGGTAACGATAATGGACATGGTATTCGGATCAATCGAATGCGTTTCGGAGCTCATTGCCTACCCCTTGTCTGTCGAAAATTTTTCTGAA
>JBMTIF010000039.1:0-10160 GCA_049437045.1 Alphaproteobacteria bacterium
TGACCTCCGGCAATCCTGCAATGGTCAGGCGCGCTGGCAGCGGTTAAACCTGTGGCCAGATCAGATTTGGCAGGAGAGCAGGACATGGCCGGAGCAAACTCGCACAAAGGCAGCGGCGGCGAACTCAGACTGGGTATCGCGGGGCTTGGCACCGTGGGTGTGGGCGTGCTGCGCCTGTTGTCCGACAACGCTGCTGAGCTGGCGGCGCGTGCGCCGATGGGCCTGCGCGTCACGGCGGTCTCTGCGCGCGATGCCAGCCGCGACCGGGGCGTGGACCTGTCGGCCTATGCCTTTGAGGCGGACGCGGGCGCACTGGCCCGGCGCGAGGACGTTGACGTGGTGGTCGAGGTGATCGGCGGCACCGAAGGCGCAGGCGCGGACGCGGTGTTCGAAGGCCTGCGCGCGGGTAAGGCTGTGGTCACGGCGAACAAGGCGCTGGTCGCTGAACGCGGGGCGGAACTGGCCGCGCTGATCGCTGAACACGGCGGGGCGCTGTACTACGAGGCGGCGGTGGCCGGGGGCATCCCGGCGATCAAGGGCCTGCGCGAAGGTCTGGTCGCGAACCGCATCGTGTCGGTCGCGGGCATCCTCAACGGCACCTGTAACTTCATTCTGACCAAGATGAAGGACGAGAAGCGCGCCTTTGACGACGTGCTGGCCGAGGCGCAGGAGCTGGGCTATGCCGAGGCGGATCCGTCCTTTGACATCGACGGGGTGGACGCGGCGCACAAGCTGGCCATCCTGTCGGCGGTTGCTTTTGGCGGTGTGCCGGACTTCTCCGCAATCGAGCTGGAAGGCATCCGCAACGTGCGGCTGGAAGACATCGAGATGGCTGAAGATTTCGGCTATTCGCTCAAGCTGCTGGGCGTGGCTAAGCCGCGTGCCTCTGGCGTGGGTGTTCGGCAGTACGTCGCGCCGGTTCTGGTGCCCCAGTCCAACCCGATCGCGGGTGTGTTCGACAGCTTTAACGCCGTGGTCGTGCGCGGGGAGCCGGTGGACGAGGTGATGATGCGCGGACGCGGCGCGGGCGAAGGGCCAACGGCGTCGGCGGTGGTCGCGGACATCATGGACTTTGCACGCGGCATCAACCCGCCGCTATTCGGTGAAATGGCACTGTCGGGGGCTGCTGCGGCGGCTGACGAGGTTGGCGGGGCGGCTGAGCGGCGGTTCTGGCGGCTGGTGGTCGATGACCGCCCGGGCGTGATCGCTGAGGTCAGTCAGGTGCTGAGCGAGCAGGCTTTGTCGGTGGAAAAGATCGTGCAGAAGGACGCGGACGGGCAGCGCGCCCACATCTTCATCCTCACCCATGCTGCGCCGCGGTCGCAGGCGGATGGCGTTGCCAGCGCGCTGGGCGCGCTGAGCTGCATGATTGAGCCGCCGTCGGTCTACAGCGTCGAAGAACTCTGATCAGACTGGCCGGGCAGGGGACGGGTGCGATTGCTCCGGTTCCACAGCGGGTGTGAAATCGAGTCCAGCGGCTTGCGCCAATGCCGGGCGAAGACTTCCAGATAGTTGCGGTAACCGTAGCCCCCGTTGCTGCGCAGGAAATCGTTCCGGTTCTCCCTAAACAGCTGCGGCAGTCGATACCACGGCACAGTCGGGTGCGTATGGTGGACGGCGTGCAGGTTGTTGTTGAGAAACAGCAGCGCCAGCGGACCACGATCCGGGATGATCGCGGTGCGGTGTTCCTTGTGCTCGCTCGCGCGATGTTCGGCGAAGGACCGGATCAGCAGGATTGAGGTCGCCGGATAAGCGACTCCCAGCACGTAGAGCAGCGGACTGAACCCCGCCCACGTCAGCAAGCCAAACACGGCCACCAGCCCCACGGCGTGCAGCAACCACGCTACGGCGATGTCTCGATCACCACGCAGTATGGCCTCCCCATCACGGCGAAGCAGTCCGATGGTTGTCAGCAGCGGCCCGATCAGCAGCCGCCCGGTCAGCGTCGCATTGAACCGCCAGAGCAGCTTGACCAGCCGATGCTGTCGGTCGAAATCCTCGGGCTCGAAATACCAACTTTCCGGGTCATCGAAGGGGTCGGTCAGGTTCTCGTCGTTATGGTGCTGCAGGTGCAGCGCCTTGTACCGGCGATAGGGGTAGATGAGCGCAAGAGGCAGGCTCACCAGTGCTTCGTTGACGAGGGCTGAGCGGGTTGGATGACCGTGCAGGGCTTCGTGCTGCAACGACATGAACTGTACGGCGATCAGCGTGAGTACAGGACAAGCAATCCACCACGGCACACCCAGTGGCATGGTGAAGATCAGAAGGAACCACAGCCCGTAGACCGCGCCCATCAAGGCCAGTGTCACCGCTTCCTGACGCGTTTTCAGGCGCCAGAGAGCCGGTCGTGTATCACGCAGAGGCATGATCACACCTCAAACCAAACAAACGTTTCAGAAAAGTGCATCGAAATAGATGCGGAGGGCAGAGATCGCTAACCGCTCTCTTTAAGATATGATTTGACCATGACTCACTTTGTTAAACCCCGCAATCCCGGACTTTTCAGTGGTGCTACCAATGGCGCGCCTCATCGTTTTGGGGCTCTGCGTCAGTCGACCAAAGCATCGGCCCGGTGGCCGGCGCGCTCCAGATGGATGGGCAGGACACGGCCGTAGAGCTGACGCGTGCGTTCGGGGCTGCCGACCATGCCTTCCTTTTCGACAAAGCTGAAAATGGCAACGTAGCGGCGGGTTTGGCCCTGTACGGGCTTGACCCGATGCAGGGCGTAGCGCCCCTTGAACAGCTGCAGATCTCCGGGCTCCAGTACCAGCGTGCGGACGGCGTCGCTTGTCTCATCCAGGACCTCTTGCACCCCGGCGTAGTTCTCATCCGTTGTGGTGCGCAGCCACGGGACATACTCGAACTCACCGCCCGTGTCGCCGTTCTGGAGCGCCAGAGTGACGGTGTAGTTGTTGGTGTCGAAGTGCCAGGGAAAGCCGTTGCCCTCTTCGGTGACGTTAACGATCACGTCAGCCAGCGGGTCTGCGTAGGGGTAAAAATTGGTCTCCCGCAGCGCCTCCTGAATGAAGGCTGAAAAGGGAGCCCAATGATAAATAGTCCGCAAGTCGCTTGCTTCGCCAAAATTATCTGCAGGAACAAAGGCGTTGGATCGATCGTAGAAGCGGCGAAGCGGATGGCTGGTTGGGAGGTCTTCGCGATCCTTGGTGAAATAAGCATTGGTGCGACCAAAGGATCGATGCGCCAGCGGCGCAACATGATCCGCTTCCGCAACCAGTTCCGGAAGCGCTTCGGGTCGAACAAAGCCCTTAAGCACCGCGCAGCCATAGGCATCCAGATCCGCTTGGACGGACGTCATTGCATCGCGATAGGCCGCTGAGTCCGGCGAATGAAGAGGATAGCGATCAAGATCAATCACGCGCGCAATCGCGCTGGTAGGTGCAGTGAGGGGCACGGTCAACCACTCCATACAAACAAGGTTAAGTTGCCTGACTTTGAGAAATTATCTCAATCTTGCACCTGTGAGGGCGACACTCATGTCGCGGGAGAACACGTGGTTGAAAACAGATGTTCTTTTCGCCAGAGCCTTCTCTAGTCTGGCACTTCGGCAGCATCCTCGATGATCATCTGGACGTTGCGGCCGCCGCGGTATTCGTCCAGTGCCAGATTGCCAGCTACGTGCAAAGGCCGGTCGCTGCGATGGAGCAGGGCATTGCCAAGTGGGTTTTCGACCGCGCGAAAAGCAATGGCGCGCACGCGGGCGCCGTCCGAGCCTTCCAACTGAACGGCCACGTGCTTGTCCCCGACGATGGTTGCATTGGCGACGCGAGGGCGAGTGATCGCGACCCGAGGCCGTGGGTTGCCCTGGCCGAAAGGTTCCATGCCCTTGAAGACCTGGACGGTTTCGAAGGTTACCGCTGCCGGTGCCATGGCAACGTCAAACTCCATGACATCGGGGTCAGGCGCCTGATCGAGCCGAGCGCCGACTTCGGCTTCCATGAAAGCAACAAATTCCGGCCATTTGGCTTCGCTGACAGCGAGACCAGCAGCCATGGCGTGACCGCCTCCTTCGATCAGCAGGCCGCGCTCTTTGGCTTCAAGGATCAGAGCGCCCAGATTGATGCCGGGGATCGAGCGTCCCGAACCCTTACCGATGCCGCCTTCAAAGCTAACGACAATGGCAGGTCTTCTGTGGTTACCCTTCAGTCGCCCGGCAACGACGCCAATCACACCCGGATGCCAGCCTTCGCCGCCTGCGATCAATATGGGCGGGACAACGGCGCGGTTTTCCAGTGCGGCTTTCCGGGCTTCCTTCATGACCTCAGCTTCGACCGCCCGGCGCTCAACGTTCAAGTCGTCCAGCCGTTGCGCCAATTCCTTGGCCGTTTCTGGGTCGTCGGTGCTGAGCAGTTCTGAGCCGATCCAGCTTTCGCCCATCCGCGAGCCAGCGTTGATGCGAGGACCGAGATCAAAGCCGAAGACTTCAGGCGTGAGTGCGCCATTCCGCCCGGTAATCTCTCGCAAGGCTTTCATGCCCGGATTATTCCAGCGTTCAAGGATCCTAAGCCCTTGGCTCACATAGACCCGGTTGAGCCCCAGCAAAGGCACAACATCACAGACCGTTCCCATGGCCACGATGTCCAGCATACCCATCAGGTCAGGCGGCGTAATGCCCTCATCCTCGTAGTAGTTCATTTCTCGCAAAGCCCGGTTCAGTGCCACCAGGTAGAGAAATGTAAGGCCACAGGCCGCAATGGCTCCGTGCTCACTGGGGTCATCGAGCCGGTTTGGGTTCACCACCGCTACGGCGGGCGGCAATTCTTCGACCGCCATATGATGATCCAGCACGATCACGTCGGCACCGGCATCTCGGGCAGCAGCAATGGCATCATGAGCCATAGTGCCACAGTCGAGGGTGATAATCAGATCCGCGCCATCGTGGGCGAGCTGACGCATGCTATCGACTTTGGGTCCATAGCCTTCCTTGTGGCGGTCGGGGATGTAGCACCGCACCTCTTTGCCCAGTGCGCGGAAAAACCGTCGGACCTGCGCTGAACTGGTTGCACCATCGACATCAAAATCGGCGAACAGGGCGATTTGCTCATTCGTCAGCAGCGCAGCCATCGTGCGTTCGACTGCTGTATCCATGTCGAGCAGGTGCGAAGGGTCAGGGAGAATGTCGCGGAGCTTGGGTTCGAGAAAGTGCTGCACCTTTTCCGGCTGAACCTGCCGCGATGCCAGCGCACGCGCGACCGGGGCTGGCAAACCAGTGATCGCAGCAATCTGCGTAGCGATATCGTCGCTGGCTTGTCGTGCGACCCAACGATTGCCCGTCACCGATTGCTGCACACCCAGGAAAGCGTCTATGGCCCGGAAACCCGCGCTTGAAAGCACGCTTGACGGAGTGGACTGTGACGGTACCTGCGCTTCTTGCGTGGGCTCGCTCAAAACTCATTCCTCAGCTAGGGTTGGCCACGCTGGCTTTAGCGCCTGATTGTGTCTTCTGTGGCTGGCCTCTTTGATACCAAGCTATGCCAGCGCCTTGCAGCGAATTCAATGTATTATGCGAGCGTGCCCGTGCGTTTGTCGGGGACAAAAAAAGCCCTCCGCCGAATAGGCAGAGGGCTTTGTGAAAGGCGTCGGGTCGCAAAGCGGTCCGTCATTTTGGTCAAGCAAGACACACTGTTCGATACGGGGACGTCTCACAAAGGCGATTTTGACCTAGTAGCGGTATGGCTCCGGCTTGAACGGACCTTCCTGCGTTACACCGATGTAATCGGCCTGTTCTTTGCTGAGCTTGGTCAGTTGCGCACCGACTTTTTCCAGATGCAGCATAGCGACTTTCTCATCGAGGTGCTTGGGCAGCACGTAGACCTTGTTCTCGTAGTTGTCCGCGTTCTGCCACAGCTCGATCTGCGCCAGTGTCTGGTTGGTGAACGAGGCTGACATCACAAAAGACGGGTGGCCGGTTGCATTGCCGAGGTTCACAAGGCGACCCTCAGACAGCAGGATGATGCGCTTCCCGTCCGGGAATTCGACCTCATCGACCTGCGGCTTTACATTGTGCCACTTGAAGTTCCGCAGCTGCGCGACTTGGATTTCGTTATCGAAATGCCCGATGTTGGCGACAATCGCGCGGTCATGCATGTCGCGCATGTGGTCTACGGTGATGATATCGATGTTGCCTGTAGCGGTGACGAAGATATCGCACTGCGGAGCGGCCGCTTCCATGGTCACGACTTCATAGCCCTCCATTGCCGCCTGCAGCGCACAAATTGGATCAGCTTCAGTCACCATGACCCGACAACCCGCGTTGCGCAGGGACGCAGCAGATCCCTTACCCACGTCGCCAAAGCCAGCAACACAGGCAACCTTGCCCGCCATCATCACATCGGTTCCGCGCCGGATGGCGTCGACCAGCGATTCCCGGCAACCATAGAGGTTGTCGAACTTCGACTTGGTGACGGAATCGTTCACGTTGATCGCTGGCACCTTCAGTTTGCCATCACGTGCCATCTCATAGAGGCGGTGCACACCGGTTGTTGTTTCTTCGGACAAGCCGCGAACATCATCCAGCATTTCAGGGTACTTATCGTGCATGATCTGGGTGAGATCACCACCATCATCGAGGATCATGTTCGGCGTCCAGCCGTCTGGCCCTGTGATGGTCTGTTCGATACACCACCAGAATTCTTCTTCGGTCTCACCTTTCCACGCGAAAACAGGCGTGCCGCAAGAAGCCACAGCCGCCGCAGCCTGATCCTGAGTGGAGTAGATGTTACAGGACGACCAGCGCACTGTTGCGCCCAGTGCTTCGAGCGTCTGGATCAGAACCGCCGTCTGAATGGTCATATGAAGACAGCCGGCGATCCGTGCACCAGCCAACGGCTTGCTTTCGCCGTACTCTTCTCGGAGCGCCATCAGGCCTGGCATCTCAGTTTCGGCAATCGCAATCTCTTTGAGACCCCAGTCAGCCAAACCGATGTCTGCAACTTTGTAATCCATACCGCTCATGTCATATCTCCTGAAATCGGAAGAACCCTTTGCCCCCGGTTCTTAAACAACTTGTGCTCCGGGTTACAGCTTTACAACGTCGCATCTGTGCTATGGCAGACCCTACCTTGAAGAAACGCAGAACTAGGCTAAGACCTAAGGTCTGGACACAATTTTTTATTTCTCAATTCTTTGGGAGACTTAGACACATGGGTTTAGAGCTCTACGGACGTAAAGATTCGATTAATGTTCAAAAGGTTATGTGGCTTTTGGCTGAATTGGGCGTCGAGTACACACATATCGAAAAGGGTGGGGAGTTCGGCGGGTTGAACGACGATGATTTTCTCGCCATGAATCCTTTCGGTCTGGTACCGGTTCTCAAGGACGGGGATTTCACCCTCGCTGAATCGAACGCTATCCTACGCTATATCGCGCAAACCCAACCCGGTGGCGAAGCCTTCTACCCCAGTGACCCGAAAATTCGCAGCACCATCGACATGTGGATGGACTTTGGCTCCATTTCCGTGTTCCGGGAGTTCATAAATCTCTTCACTCAAGTTGTCCGCACGCCCCCGAAAGAGCGGAAAATGGGTCATATCAGCATCACGACACGGCGCTTTCAGGCGCTAACGTTGCAAATTGGCAAAGGTCTAGGGGAGAAACCCTTCCTGACGGGCGACACTCCAACATTGGCGGATATCTCAACCGGGGTTTACATGTTCCGGTTTTACAGCCTCCCCGTCATCAAGCGACAGACACAAGGCCGGGTTGAAGCCTGGTTCACGAAACTGCACAAGCGACCTGCCTATGCTGAGAGCGTCGGAACAGATTTCCGACATATGTTCGCCAAGGCAACTTAGAGGGTATACAGAGCCTCAGGCTCTTCGCAGCAAAACAGCAAGCGTCGTGATCGTGAGCCCTACAGTGCATTTGGAGCGCAGGGGCATATCAACCTTCGCGGGTGGCCTTTAACCGCCGTTCACCCGGCGTTGCAATCGTTGTAGCAGCAGCGCACGCTGCGGCGGCAAAGTCCAGTTGTGCGCATTGAAGACGCGTTTTTCCAGGAAGTGTCCCGACAAGACCAGCCCGTTTAATATGGCTGCATCGTCAGCCTGACTGCCGCCAATCAGGAACGCCGGCAGGGGCAGCAGCCGGTCAATATAAGGCTCGGCAGCCGAAGCGGAGACGGCACGGCCTGACTTTGGTGAAACGTGGGTCAGGACGTGCGGATCGCTGTCACCGGTTACGGCGCAAGATGATAAATGAAGGCCAAACCCTAGAATTTCCAGCAATCCCAGTTCAATGCGAACCAGCAGCGCTGCCCAGTGCTCGGACTGGATCTGGTCCAACCAGACGTTCAGCGCAGCATACAAGCCCGGTGCTGGTTCGCGTTCGGGCAAGGCGGTGTCGATCACTGCACAAAGCGATGCGAGAGCTGCAAGACGGTCGGGGTCATGCATGATTCCGGCCGCCGGGCTGTCCATCGCATCGGCCTTGAACGTACCGAGATGCTCGTTCAACCGTGCGGACCACGAGAAATCCAGCCGGTTACCGATTTCAAAGTTTGCCCGGTTCCGCTTCGAACCGCCGCCATGCACCAAACCGGCGTGACGGCCCATCTCTTCGGTCAATGCATTGACCACCAGATCGCCTTCGCCATAGCGACGCGCTGATAAAACAATGCCGGGCATGCGCCATTCAACCATGGATCAGAGTTCCTACACAGCGCGCCACATTGCCAATTTTGCCGAAAGAGCTGCCTGTGGCGGCACATTGAGTGTAGCCCGTGAGCTGGCAAAAGAAATCGGCACATTCGTTCTCATCTGTTCTCCAAGGTGAGTCTTCGTAGTCACAGGAGAAAAAGGTGATGCAAAAAAGACGCATAATCTCTCTTGCATCCGAGTCGTTTGATGGCGTATCACTAATACACAGTCTTGGGGCAAAGAGAATATTGACCGTACCGGCATTTAATTTTCGGTTTATTTTCAATGCTTTACTACTTCCTGTGTGCAGAATTTGGGGTGCGAGCAGGGAACTTATGTGTGGCCCAAGGCTGGATAAGGGAATGTGGCGGTCCATGACCGCCGTATTTCCACCAACTGGGCGAAATATCGCTCTAACAAAGCGGGTGGGATGCTGATTACTGCTTTTTTTCAAGGTTTTTAGCGGAATCATCTAATACGAGCATAAAAATGCTCAGAATAGGCGAGAGAAGGGTCGATCAAATCTGATCGTGCTCTTTGGTTACGTGAGCTGCCATTTGTTCGGGGTCAATTCGGCAAATGGCGGCTTTCACGTTCAGGATTTGATTTTATGGCATTGTCGCGAAAATGCCGTTTTATATACGCGCCAAAGTCGCCTAAAAGAGGCGCATAATTGGTCGCTCATGATTTGAAAGGCGAGTTGCATGTCCGCAGCCGCAGAAAAGAGAAACCGCGGTACAGCCGCGCCGAACGCCGCGCGCAAAGCGCTCAACAGCGCTTCCGTTGGTTTCTGGGCTATTCTGGTTACCTCCGTTTTTACAAACCTGCTGCTGCTGGTCAGCCCGATTTTCATGCTGCAGGTCTACGACCGGGTTATCCCGTCGCAATCAGAACCCACCCTTTATGCCCTGATGGGGATAGCCATCGGTCTGATCGCGCTTCTCGCCCTTTTGGAAGCTGCGCGCGCGCGCATTCTCGCCAACGTTGGCCGCTACGTGGATCGGGAACTATCGGGGCAGGTCTTTGGTTCGTTGTTTCGCGTTCGCGCTGCCTTTGGCGCGCGACCGGGTGATGCAGGCACCCAGCCTTTGCGAGACCTGGACCAGCTGAGAAACTTCCTGTCGTCCAACTCTGTCCTTGCGTTCTTTGACGCACCTTTTGCGCCGTTCTTCATTGGTCTGCTGTGGTTTTTGCATCCTTGGCTTTTCTGGATGTCGCTGATCGGCGCCATTGTGATTTTTGTTCTTGCGCTCATCGCTGAGATTTCGACCCGAGGTTTGTTCCGCGAAGCAGGTCGCTACGGTGTTCAGGCCAACGCCTTTTCAGAAAGCTCGCTCAAGAATGCGGGTTCTTTGGAAGCGATGGGCATGCTGACCCGTCTTTTGACCCGTTGGATGAACAAGCACGATCCTTCGGTTTACTACTCATCCCGCGCTGTCAGCCGTCTGGGTGGTATACAGGGGACGACCAAAGCCATTCGTCTTGGACTGCAAATCGGTGTCCTCG
>JBMTIF010000040.1:0-10131 GCA_049437045.1 Alphaproteobacteria bacterium
CGACAATGGTTCAGATCCGGGAAGGGCGGAAGCGGTTTACGGCAAATCTGCCCGAGCGGTTCGAGAAAGCCGTTGATGCTGCGGCCATGCGGGATGGCGACACCAGCACGGACGACTATTTGGCTGAATTCCGTCGTACGGACCCGGTTGATGTCGACGGCGACTTGCAGGCGGTTGCGGATGCGCGGGCGGCTGAGTTGGATGCCGAGTTCGATACCGAGCGACTGCGTGCGTTGATTGCCAACGGTGGCCGAGCCGCCTGAGCCCAAGCACGCCGGCCCGATACATCAGGACAAAAAAGAAGAAAGCAAAGAGGACGAAGCCATGACCGACACCAAACAGGCCGTCATCAATCTGTTCAACGACTTTACGGTTGAAACAACGCCGAACTCGGCGTCAAAGATCCCGGATTTCAATGCGCGTCTGCGCAACGACACACCCGTCTACGTGACCTTTTTGCCCGGTTCTGATGTCTATGAAACGGTGACACTGGCCAAGCGTCTGCGCGGTGAAGGGTTTAACCCCATCCCGCATATCGCGGCGCGTTCGCTGCAGTCCGAAGACATGCTGAGCGAAATCCTCAAGCGCTATGTTGGCGAAGCGGGGGTTGAGCATGTTCTGACCATCGCAGGCGGCGTTGATAACCCCCTTGGTCCTTACGATAGCTCGATGGCTGTGCTGGAAAGCGGGTTGATCGACAAAGCTGGGATCCGGAAGGTTTCTGTCGCCGGTCACCCGGAGGGATCGCCCGACATCACCGATGAAGCCATCAAAGAGGCGCTTGCGTGGAAAAACAGCTTTGCTGAACGAACGGGCGCTGAGCTGGATATTGTTACTCAGTTTGCCTTTGAAGCTGAGCCGCTGATCGCGTGGGATCGTCGGATCAACGCCGAAGGCAACAAGCTGCCAATCCGCATCGGATTGCCGGGGCTGGCGACGATCAAGACGCTGCTCGGCTTTTCCAAGGCGGCAGGTGTTGGGAACTCCATCCGCTTTCTGATGAAGCGGGCGGCGGATGTGACCAAGCTGATGACGGTCAACGCACCGGACAAGCAGGTTATCGATTTGGCGCGTTACGTGGCGGAAGATGCCAACGCGGGTATCTGTGGCGTACACATGTATGCCATTGGTGGGCTGAAGCGGACCTCGGCCTGGTCCTACGCTCTGCGAGACGGGCTGTTTGATGTGACCGATAAGGATCAGATCAAGGTCGCGGTCGATCTTGGATAATTCAATCAAACCATAAACCGTCGCGTGCAGGCCAGCGTGTGCCTGCAGCCGGGACGATACACAGGTCAAATTTCCAGCGCTCAGACTTCTTTTGGGCCTGAACCTACCCTTACCGGAGTGCCTCTCATGGCTCACACACTTGTAGCTTCCGCGACCCGCGAATGGATCATTGGCGATGACAAGCCGTTCACCGTGATCGGAGAGCGACTGAACCCGACAAACCGTAAGACCTTCATCGAAGAATTGGCTGCGGGGAACTATGAGCGGGTAGAGCGGGATGCAATCTCTCAGACGCAGGCGGGTGCGCACATGCTGGACGTGAACGCCGGTATTCCGCCGCACATGGGTGACGAGGTGAAGATCCTCGTGGACATGATCAATCTGGTGCAGGGGCTGACCGATCTGCCGCTTGCTGTCGACAGCT
The DNA here is from genome assembly GCA_049437045.1 of Alphaproteobacteria bacterium. Lineage (GTDB taxonomy): Bacteria > Pseudomonadota > Alphaproteobacteria > UBA7985 > UBA7985 > UBA7985. The sequence continues at coordinate 1,655 of JBMTIF010000040.1, forward strand.
CGGTCAAGGAAGCGCTGGTCGCGGGTGTTGAAGCGGCCCAAGGCCGTCCACTGATCAATTCGGTCACCGGTGAGGATGAATCGCTGGAAATCGTGCTGCCGCTCGCTGCGAAGTACGACTGCCCGGTGGTTGCGATCTGTAACGACGAAACCGGTATCTCACCGGACCCGGAGGTGCGCTTTGCGGTGGCCAAAAAGATCGTTGAGCGCGCTGCAGATCACGGTATCAAAGCCAACGACATCGTCATCGATCCACTGGTCATGCCTCTGGGTGCGACCCCTGCGGATGCGGTGCTGACCTACAGCCAGCAGGCGTTTGAGATTGTCGCCAAGATCCGTAAGGAGTTGGGCGCCAACACAACTTGTGGCCTGTCCAACGTGTCCTTTGGCCTGCCGAACCGCCACTGGATGAACGGTATCTTTGTGGCTATGGCTGCGGGGTACGGCATGACCTCAGCGATCATGAACCCGCTGCACGAGGAAGAAATGACCTCGGTTCGGGCGGCTGATGCGCTGCTGGGGCACGATCAGTCGTGCATGAAGTGGATGGCCAAATACCGCGCGCCAGCCCCCGAAGGTGCGGACGGCGTGGCCCGTGGGCGTCGCGGTGGCGGTCGCCGCCGCTCGGCCTGATCACGGCTGCTCTCACCACCCTCTGAAACCGCCCCCGAAAACCGGTACAACACCGGCAACTTGGGTGAAACCAGGATGGCGGCCGACGTTTTCTCGGTCGCAGCCTGGTCGTGAACTGAATTCATCACTTGAGCGTGAGGTTTGGGGGGATTTCCCCTTCACATGAGCCTGTTTTGCGCTACGTGGCTTTGGTAAGACCAATTCGCAGAGTGGAATGCGTGTCATGGAAGTGAATCGAAGAACGACGCTGGGGCTTCTGGCTGGCGGCATGGCTTTGCCGTTTATGCCTGCGCAGAGCGCTTTTGCTACGCCGCTGTTTCCAGCGGAGCCAAAGGTAACCATGGACCTGTATCAGGGTGACAAGGTCATCGGGCAACATTCCTACGAAATCACCGGCACACAAGCCGCGCCTGTCGTTCAGACCAAGGCGGCTTTTCGTGGTCGGGTGTTTGGGTTCAAGGTGAAGTATGATCTGGCCACGGTTGAGACCTGGGCCAATGGACAACTGTCCCAATTGCGTTCTCGTGGAGAACTGCGCGGTGAAAACTTTGAGGTCAGTGCAGACCGCGAAGGTGACGCGTTGGCGATCGTCAACGCGCGGGGTCGACGGTTGAAGGCAGATCCGGCAATCATGCCCACAACCTACTGGATGCCAAATTTTGTTCAGCAGCGTCAGGTTCTGGATACGCAGCGCGGACGCGTGCTGACCATTGACCCGCAACCACTGGGCGTAGGCTCTTTCCGCGGGCGGATGGTTCAAGGCTGGGATGTGGGTGGAGAGCTGCCCATCAAGATCTTCTATGACAGCACAGGCACCTGGTCGGGGCTGCGGTTTACGCTGCTGGGGACCGATTTTGAATATCAGCGGGTCTAGAGCATGAAGACAGCCTGGATTACGGGGGCTTCTTCGGGGATTGGTGAGGCTTTGGCGCGCCGGATGGCGCGGGAAGGCTGGCGGGTCTATGTCTCGGCACGGCGGGGCGAGCGGCTGGAGGCTATGGCGGCGGAGGGGATCGGGGATATTCGGCCTTTGCCGCTGGACGTGACCGACGGCACGGCGACCAAGGCAGCTGTGGCCCGGATGATCGAGGAAAGCGGCGGTCTGGATCAGGTGGTTTTGAACGCTGGCGTGTTCTGGCCACAAAAGGTTCGAGACTTCAAAGCCGAAGACGTGCACCAGATGTTTGCGGTCAACGTGGGCGGCATTGCTGAAGGACTGGAAGCGGTATTGCCCCCGATGATCGAGGCGGGGAAGGGCAAAATCTGCTTGCTGGGCTCGGTTGCGGGCTATCGCGGTTTGCCGACTTCACCGGCCTATTGCGGGACCAAGGCGGCAATCATTGCCATGGCGGAAAGCCTCAAGCCCGAGCTTGACCCCACAGGCGTTGTTTTGCAGGTGGCCTGTCCGGGGTTCGTGCGCTCTGAAGCGACGGCGATCAACGAATTTCCCATGCCATTCCTGATGGAAACCGAGGATGCGGCTGCGGCGTTTTACCGGGGGCTGGTCGGGCATGACCGGTTCGAGATTACCTTTCCGAAGATTTTCGCGGTGATCCTGAAGACCATGATGAGCTTGCCGTATTGGCTGTTTTTCCGGCTCATGCGGCCGTTGGTGCCCAAGGATTGACGCTGCTTGGCGGAGGTCGTTTGGCTGGTGAGGTTTCGCTGACGGTGTCAGCGCTCGGCTGTCGCCTCGTTCTTTAGGCCCACCCGCCCACCCAGGGTTCGCGTTGCGAACCGTGCTGGCATGCTGCGTGGTGGTTTTCCCGCTGGCAGTCGATCATCGCTCGCGCGTGATCCACAGGACAATATCGCCCAACCACAGGCCAAATTTTTTCATCCGTGAGCGGTTGATCATCCGCTCCCCATCAACCCCCAGCATGTAGTCCTCAAAGCTGAACACCATGCGATCGCGACCAAAGACCGGGTTGGGCAAGGCGTAGTTCAGGCTGTAGGTTGATTTGAACACGTTGGTTTCCCGATGCGCGCCCACGCCTTCACCCACGCTATCGCTGGCGGTGAAGCGGTAATCGTTGGGGCCGCGCTTGGCGATGGTCCAGATGCGGGTCTCGTAGCGCCCATCGACGAACCAGAACTCTTCGTTCAATGTCAGCACCTGTGCCGGTTCATCCCAGATCCCTTCGATGCGGCAGGACATCTGCCGTCCTACCTCACCGCTGCGTCCCTGATAAAACCCGGTCCCGGTCGCCACACCGTCAAAAAACTGTTCCAGCACAAAGGGCGTCACAGTAGGGGCGGTGCCGTTGCTGATGTCAAAGGGCATGGGGCAGTCGGCTCCGTCTTGTTGTCAGAATGCGTTGGATCTGGGCTTGTTTAGCCGCCGTGATGGGGAAGCGCCAGCTCAGCGATATGGCGATGATTTTCAGCACAATCGGCAGCAGGGCATAGCCCCCTGCGATGGCCCATAGCGCCGCCTGGTTCTGGCTCTCCGCGCTCTCGACAAAGCCAAACCCCTTGATCAGCAGTGGCCCGATAAGCCCGCCAGTTGCAACGGCCAGCGCGGTGGTCATGGACCAGTAGGCATAGAACGAACCCGCCCGGCAGCGTCCGGCGCGAAGCTCGTCAAGGTCTACCACGTCGGCCTGAATGGACTGCGGCAGGGTCAGGTCTGCGCCCAAGGTCAGCCCGGTGAGGAAGGAAATCAGCAGGAAGCCATAGAACCCGATCTCGCCAGCCGGCAGCGCAGGTGCAAAGGCAAAGATCGGGCAGGCGGTCAGCATGGCGATGCACCAGGCGCGGTGCTTGCCCATGCGGCGCGAGACCCAGAACCAGAACGGCGTGCCCAGCATCGCCGCGACGAAATAGACGAACAAAATGCCGCCCACGGCACTGTCCTCCAGCCCCAGATTGTAGCGCACGAAGGTCAGCAACAGCGTCGGTGGCAATACGTTGGCGAGCGCGTTGATGCCATACGCCAACGCCAGCCGCCAGAACGGGCCGTTTTGCAGCGCCGTGGTCCAGCTCTGTTGCAGGCTGTCGGCCGGGGGCGGGTCTGGCGCGCGGTCGGGGGTCAGACTCAAACCCAGCGCGACAAACAGAGGAAATCCAACCGCCAACCCGACCCCAAGCGCAGTAATTTGCTCCGCCACCGTGGGGAAGATCCCGATGAGCACAAAGGAAATCAGCGTGCCTAGAATAATCCCCCCGGTGCGAAAGGTATTGAGCAAGCTGCGGTCGTTGTAGGATTTGGCCAAATCCGGCGTCCATGCGCTGTGCGGTACTTCGATAAACTCGATACCGATGTAGGCCAGCGTGGCCCACAGCGTGAACTGCCACAGCGGTGGCGGGGAGGAAGGCAGCAGCAACTGCCAAACCGCGATCATCGCAAACAGCGCGCCCATTATGATCCACGGTCTGCGTCGTCCGGGGACCAGCGGAAAGTCGATATGGTCCGACAGCCAGCCCACCAGCGGGTCGACCACGAAGATGCAGAGCCGCGCGATGAACAGCGCGACCGCAACAGCCCCCAGACCAAGCCCAAGGTCTTCGCCATAGTAGTTCTGTAACAGCACACCAAGCGGGATGGACAAGGCAGCAACCGGCAGCGCGGGAAGGGCGTAGCCGAGTAAAATGCGCCAGGTCAGAGAGGGCGGCGTCTGCGCTTTCAGAGTGGTTTGCGTCATAACCAAGGAAGTGGGGCAAATTCGCTCAGGTCAACTGGCGTCGACCCCACTTGACCGGGATTTCAGGACAGATCAGGCGCGTTCGAACACCAGCTTGCCGTTGACGTAGGTTTTGAGCACCACGCCACGCGCCGGAATGCCTTCGTAGTTGAAGTTGCGGCAGCGGCTGTGCAGCCGGGCTTCGGCCAGTCGGCGCGGTCGTTCGAGGTCGACGAGCGTCAGGTCTGCTGGTGCATTGGGTCGAATGCCGCTTTCCAGCGCAAACACGCTAGCCGGCGCAGAAGTCAATGCGCTGATCAGGCGGGCTTTAGGCACGCCCTGGTCTTCTAGCGACAAAGCCAGTGAGAGGAAGGTTTCCAGCCCCACCATGCCCGGCTCGGCTTGCTCAAACGGGACGCGCTTGTGGTCTGTATCCACGGGACGATGGTCGGAAACCAGCGTATCCAGCGTGCCGTCGGCCAAGCCTTGAACCACCGCCAGACGGTCTCGGTCCGGGCGCAGGGGCGGGTGCAGCTTGGCGTGCGTGCGGTAGTCGCCGATGGCGATGTCGGTCAGGGTCGCGTGCGCGATGCTGGAGCCAGCGGTGATTGGCAAACCGCGCGCCTTGGCGTCGCGAATGGCGTTCACGCCCTCGGCGGACGTCACCATGTCGAAGTGCGCCTTGACCCCTGTCATTTCGACCAGCCGCAGATCGCGTTCAATCGCCATGACTTCAGCCAGCTGCGGCACGCCGCCCAGCCCCATACGGGCAGACAGCTCCCCGCTGATAACGCCGGGTTCACCCCAGACCCCATCCGTATGGCCCAGACACACGGCCAATCCGGTAGATCGAGCATAGTTCAGGGCGCGTGAAATCGTATCCAAGCCATTGACGGGTGTATGGCCGTTGGAAAAGCCGCGTGCGCCAGCTTCGGCGAGCAGGCCCAACTCGGCCAATTCCTCGCACTCGCACCCGACCGTCAGCGCGCCAAGGGCATGCATGCGCGCGCCCTTGCCGCCTTCAGAACGGTGCGAGACTGCGTACATCGCTTGTGGGCGATCAATAGCCGGGGTCGTGCCGGGCTGAGCAACCACGGAAGTGATGCCGCCCCGCGCGGCCAGTCGCGCGGTTTCACCCACCGTTTCGCGATATTCCAGACCGGGTTCAGACAGATGCACCCGGCTGTCGATCAGGCCCGGCAGCAGGGTGGCTCCTTGGCCGTCGATTACCACGTCGGCATCGGCTGCAATTGCGCTGTCACCACCGAAAACGGCAACGATCCTGTCGCCATAGAGGATAACGCCGCCCGGACCATCGTGATTGTTTGATGGATCGAACAGGTGAACGTTGCGGATGAGGGTTCTTTTCGACATGTCAGGCCGCCCTCAGTGTTGTTGGGGTCCGCCGGGTTGCCAGCGCTTCGAAACAGGCCATGCGCACCGCAACGCCCATTTCCACCTGTTCCCGAATAACGGACTGGTCGAGGTCGTCAGCAATGTCGGAAGCGATTTCAACGCCCCGATTCATAGGCCCGGGATGCATGACCAGGGCATCGGGCTTGGCCAGCGCCAAACGGTCTCGATCCAGCCCATAGAAGCGGAAGAACTCGCGTCCGCTCGGGATCAGTGTCCCGGCCATTCGCTCGACCTGCAAGCGCAGCATCATGACGATATCGACGTCGCGCAGCCCCTCGTCCATCTGGTGGTAGATTTCCACGCCCAGGGCCTCGTAAGCGCCCGGTAGCAGTGTTGGAGGACCGATCAGGCGGACACGAGCGCCCATCTTTTGCAGCAGAAGCAAGTTGGAGCGTGCCACGCGGCTGTGACGGATGTCACCGCATATGGCCACGGTCAGACCGTCGATCTTGTCCTTGTGCCGGCGGATTGTCAGGGCGTCCGCCAGCGCTTGGGTCGGGTGTTCGTGCTTGCCATCTCCGCCATTGAGGACGTGGGCGTCCAGCTTGCGAGACAGCAGCTTGACCGCACCGGCCTGTCCGTGCCGCACCACCAGAAAATCCGGGCGCATGGCGTTCAGCGTATCAGCCGTATCAATCAGCGTTTCGCCCTTCTTCACCGAGCTGGTGGCAACATCCATGTTCACCACATCTGCGCCCAGCCGTTGCGCCGCGATTTCAAAAGACGACCGGGTGCGCGTCGAATTTTCGAAAAACAGATTGATGACGGTCGAACCAGCCAGCGTATCGGGGGCATCGCCGGGTTTCAGCCCCGCGAAATAGGAGGCACGATCAAGCAGATAGGCAATCTCGCCGGGCTTCAGCGGCTCGATGCCCAGCAGATGCTGGTGGGAAAAACCATAGCCAATGGTGGCCGGAGGGAAGGACTGAGTCATAGATCAAACACTAGGCTAAATCGCGGCAGTTCGGAACGACGAAAAAAGAAGACGGCCAACCGAAGGTTAAATCAACGGCTGACCGTGTCCAAAAATCACAGGGGCGGCCCTCAGATCAGGCTGGTTTCTGCAGCCGGATTTGTGCAACCCCAATCTGTTCAAAGTCGAAACCGACCGAGCAGTGTACCAGATAGTACTCCCACATCCGCTTGAACCGTTCGTCAAACCCCATGGTGCGGATCTTGGACCATGCCGCCTGGAACTTGTCATTCCACTGCAACAGGGTCTTGGCGTAGCTCTTGGCGTATTCTCCGTTAGCCTCGTACTTCATACCGGCCCGTTCGGTGCATTCCCGCATGATGCCGTGACTCAGCAGGCGGCCACCGGGGAAGATGTAGCGACTGATGAAATCCACCTTGGAGAGGTATTCTTCGAAGGTGTCATCCGGGATGGTGATCGCCTGAATGGCAGCGGCACCGCCGGGCTTGAGAACCTTGGCGATCTGACCGAAATAGGTGTCCCAGTACTGCTCGCCCACCGCTTCGATCATCTCGATTGATGCCACGCGGTCATAGCGTTCGGCTTCGGTGTCGCGGTAATCCTGCAGCCGCAGCTCGATCTTGTCGCTGATGCCTTCACGCTGGAAGCGGGCAGCGGCGAAGTCGTGCTGTTCCTGCGAGATGGTGATGCAGGTCATGTTTACGCCGACATTCTTGACGGCGTACTCAGCAAAACCGCCCCAACCACAGCCAATTTCCAGCACCAGGTCGCCGGGCTTCATGTTCGCGGTCTCTGCGATGCGGCGGTATTTCTCCTGCTGCGCGGCGTAAAGATCATCGCTGTTACTGCCGTCGAAGACCGCAGACGAGTAGGTCATGGAGTTGTCCAGCCACTCGGAATAGAAGGCGTTACCCAGATCATAGTGGTCGGCGATGTTCCTGCGTGAGCCATTCTTGGAGTTGGGGCGCAGGAAATGGAAAACCCGGGCCAGAAAGCCTGACCAGCCATAGGTCCGCATGTTGGTCAGGAACCAGTCCTGATTGGTCAGCGCCCAATCCATAAGGTTTTTAAGGTCGTCGGTATCAACCAGACCGTCCATGTAGACTTCGGCCAATCCCAGCTCACCGCCACCGGCAATACGCGGAATGGCACCCCAGGAGCGCAGGTAGACAACACCATGAGGGCCATCTTTGCTGCCCTTGACGGTGTAGGTCGAACCGTCGGGCAAGGTAACGTCCAGCTGCCCGAACTCAATCCCGTCTTCCATGGTCTGGAAGAAGCGTCTGAAACTTGGTTTCGCAAACGCCTGACTGAGCGTGTTTCCAATCACGTTTGAAGGCTCCCCATCAACACACACCAACGATGAGACCATTCCTAGCGGGGTCTCTTAATGCCAATTAAATATGGTTGGCTTGGTTTTGCCAAGTCTGAGCAGAAGAGCCAAGGGTTACGGCAGTTTTTGGTGGCTCGGGGCGGTGGAAAAAGGCTGCTTTTTTGCGGGTAAACAGGTGCAGGGCTTCCCAATGGATGTCGAAGACCACTTTGAGTGGGATCATCGGTGCCTTGATTAGCGCTTGAAGCAAGGATTTACCCGTCAGTGCAGTGCGCTTGGCGTGGTGGGTTGCGATCAACCTGTCGCCTTCTTCGCCTTCATAGCGGATGAGCAGGGAGTAGGCCTCATCAGCCGGTTCAAGGCGGAAAGAATACCCGCCGCTGACGGGCATAAAGGGGCTGACGTAGAGCTTTTTCACCGCATCATGATGCAACACCCGGCTCTGTGCATCATTCTCGCTGACCGGGACAAGGTAGGAGTGCTTGTCGCCAAAGGTATTGTGCACTTCGTAGACAATCGCCCCGATCTGTCCCCCGGTG
>JBMTIF010000041.1:0-10081 GCA_049437045.1 Alphaproteobacteria bacterium
GGCGTGGTGCGGATGAAGGGACTCGAACCCCCACGACCAAAGTCACTGGAACCTAAATCCAGCGCGTCTACCAATTTCGCCACATCCGCACAGCCAACAGGGCGGCGCAAAGCCTACGCCACCGTATTCAGACGGTCGCTATACGATTGCGACAACCGCTGTGCAAGCTGCAACAAGGACAGTTAAAGGCGCATCAGCTAATGCCCTGCTGCAAAGCGACACTTTGGCCCGGTCATTGAAACCTGTGAGACACACCCCACGTAAGGGCGACAACTTACCCCCAACGCAGAACCTGAGCGCCTATTGAGACATGGCCTCGGAACCGTTAAGGGGGATTAGATAAGCAGTCAGTCGAAAGGGTCCAAAAGCGAAAAGAAGGGGACATACCAGTGTGGTATTGTACCCGCGCCCAAGGGCACTCTTATTGCAAAGGATCGCTGATCCACCACCAGCACCCGGCTGACACGAGGTAAAAGGACGCCATAAAAATGAGTACAAGTCGCTCTTCAAATTACCCTGTTCTGCCCCTCAAGGACGTTGTGGTTTTTCCTCACATGGTGATTCCACTGTTCGTCGGTCGCGACAAATCCGTCGCGGCACTCGAAACCGTGATGCAAGGTGATAAGCAAATTCTGCTGGTCACGCAGAAGGACGCGCAGGAAGACAGCCCATCGCCCGAAGACCTCTATGGCCTGGGCACCATCGCTACAGTTCTGCAGCTGCTGAAATTGCCCGATGGCACCGTAAAGGTGCTGGTCGAGGGGCAATCCCGTGCGACTCTGATGGACGTGAGCGATAACGGCACTTACTTCGAGGCCAACGCTGCTCCGGTTCAGGAGCGCGATATGGTGGGCGAAGATGTCGAGGCGCTGATGCGTACCGTCGTCTCGCAGTTCGAGCAGTACATCAAGCTTAACCAGCGTGTCCCGCCAGAAGCATTGGTGACCGTTTCGCGGATTGAAGAACCTGCGAAGCTCGCTGACAGCATTTCAAGCCATCTGAACCTCAAGATTTCCGAGAAGCAGGATCTTCTCGAAACCTTCAATGTCGCTGACCGCCTAGAGAAGGTCTACGGCTACATGGAAGGCGAGATCGGGGTCATGAAAGTCGAAAAGCGCATCCGCAACCGTGTGAAGCGCCAGATGGAGAAGAGTCAGCGCGAGTACTATCTGAATGAGCAGATGAAGGCCATTCAGAAGGAGCTGGGCGAATCCGAAGACGGCCACAACGAGCTGACCGAAATCGAAGAGCGCGCCACCAAGGTGAAAATGTCCAAGGAGGCGAAGGACAAGTTCGACGCAGAGCTGAAAAAGCTTAAAATGATGAGCCCGATGTCCGCCGAAGCGACGGTAATTCGGAATTATCTGGATGTCATGCTGTCGTTGCCGTGGAAGAAGTACTCCAAGGTCAAGAAAGACCTCAAGCGGGCAGAGACTATTCTGAACGAAGATCACTATGGTCTGGAAAAGGTCAAAGAGCGCATTCTCGAATACCTGGCCGTGCAGAACCGTGTGCGTGATCTGAAAGGCCCGATTCTGTGTCTTGTTGGCCCGCCAGGCGTGGGTAAGACCTCCCTCGGTAAGTCCATTGCAAGAGCAACGAACCGCAACTTCGTCCGCGTTTCGCTGGGCGGTGTTCGGGATGAGAGCGAAATTCGTGGTCACCGCCGGACCTACATCGGATCCATGCCGGGTAAGGTTGTGCAGTCGCTGAAAAAGGCGAAGACGTCCAACCCGCTGTTCCTGCTCGATGAGATCGACAAGATCGGTATGGACTGGCGCGGCGACCCAGCTTCCGCACTTTTGGAAGTGCTGGACCCCGCTCAAAACTCAACGTTCTCGGACCATTACCTGGAAGTTGATTACGACCTGTCTAAAACCATGTTCCTTTGTACCGCCAACTCAACACGGATGCCGGGACCATTGCTGGACCGGATGGAGCTGATTCGCATCTCCGGCTACACCGAAGATGAAAAGGTTGAAATTGCCAAGCAGCACCTGATCCCGCGTCAGCTCAAAGACAATGGCCTGAAGGAAGGCGAGTTGGAAATCACCGACGAAGCCATTCGTGACCTTTGCCGTTACTACACCCGTGAAGCCGGGGTGCGCTCGCTGGAGCGGGAAGTGGCAAACCTGTGTCGCAAGTCGGTTAAGGCCATCGACATGAAGGAACGCGATGGTGCCTTTGCCATCACCGCAGACAACCTTGGCGAATTCGCAGGGGTGCGGAAATTCCGCTTTGGTCTGGCAGAAGATGACAACCAGATCGGTGCAGTGACCGGACTGGCGTGGACGGAGGTTGGCGGCGACCTGCTGCAGATCGAATCCGTTACCGTCAACGGCAAGGGCCGCGCGGTCTTTACCGGTCAGCTCGGTGACGTCATGAAGGAGTCGATTCAGACTGCGGAGAGCTTTGTGAAGTCCCGCGCTGCTGATTTCGGCATCAAGCCTGACCTGTTCTCCAAGCGTGATATCCACGTCCACGTTCCCGAAGGCGCAACGCCGAAGGATGGACCGTCGGCTGGTATCGCCATGGTGACTTCCATCGTTTCGGTTCTAACCGGCGTTCCTGTCCGCAATACAGTGGCCATGACGGGTGAAGTGACTTTGCGCGGAAAAGTTCTTCCCATCGGTGGTTTGAAGGAAAAGCTGCTGGCCGCTTTGCGTGGCGGGATCAAGAAAGTCCTGATCCCTGTCGATAATGAAAAGGATTTGGCAGAGATTCCGGAAAACGTCCTCGATGCGCTGGAAATCGTTCCAGTGACCGACGTTGATGAGGTCTTGGGACATGCACTGGCAGAAAAGCTGACACCGCTCACTGCCGAGCAGATCGCTGAGTTTGAGGCGAGGCTGGCCAAAGCCGAAGCCGGTTCAAGTCCGGTCGTGACCCACTAGAAGTATCCACAAAAGCCCCTCTCCGGAGGGGCTTTTTTATTGCATGGGTCAGGTCTGCATGGACGGGCGTTGCACCGATAGCGTGCACTGGTTAGTCAAGGCGCAGATGACATGATTGTTACGCGATCTTTCACGTGAAGTTGTGTCCCACACCCAGTCCAGTAGCTTACCTTCCAGCAAGGCCAAGGCACTTATGACCCGTGACGCACGCGACTCCGCTTCACCCACCGACCGGTCTCCGGGCGGTAAGCTGAGCTACGCCGATGCCGGTGTTGATATTGACGCTGGGGAAGCCTTTGTTGAGGCAATCAAACCCAATATCGCGAAAACCAAGCGTCCCGGCGTTATGGGGGCGATTGGTGGTTTTGGGGCTTTATTCGATTTGGCGCAAACTGGCCTGAAAGACCCTGTTCTGGTCAGTGGTACCGATGGTGTTGGCTCCAAACTGCTCCTCGCCAAGAAGGCGGGCGACTATGCGGGGTTAGGACAGGATCTGGTCGCCATGTGCACCAACGATATTCTGTGCCAAGGCGCAAAGCCGCTTTTCTTCCTCGACTATCTCGCCGCTGGGCGTCTTGCCGGCGCGCGCGATGCGGAACTGGTGAGCGGTATCGCCGCCGCGTGCGCAGCGGAAGGCGCGGCCTTGGTCGGCGGGGAGACGGCAGAACTGCCCGGATTGTATGCCGAAGGCCACTTTGACCTTGCGGGCTTTGCGGTTGGGGCTGTCGAACGCGATGCGATCCTTCCACGCTATGATGATCTCAAGGCCGGTGACGTGCTGATCGGCTTGGCGTCCAGCGGCATTCATTCCAATGGGTTTTCGCTGATCCGCCGTCTGATTTCGGATTTGAGCCTCGATATCGACCAACCGGCCCCCTTCGATGCGGAGCAGACTTTGCGGCAGGCACTGCTAGCGCCGACAGCACTTTACGGTGCGCAGGTTCATCGCGCTTTGCAGTCGGTGCCGGGCGCGGTCAAAGCGCTCTGTCACGTCACCGGCGGTGGTCTGCCTGGGAACCTTAACCGAGTTCTGCGCGAAGACCTGCTGGCCAGTGTCGATCCGGACCGGTGGCAGGCTGTCCCTATTTTTGGCTGGCTGGACGGCCTTGATCGGGTCGAGCGGATGGAGTTGTTCCGGACCTTCAATATGGGACTGGGCATGGTTTTGGTCGTTGACGAAGCGCAGGCCGGTTTGGTCATGGCTCAGCTGGCGGGTGAAACCGCTGTTTTCGAGGTTGGAACGCTCAAAACCAGAGCGGATAGGGAGTCGCCGCAGGTGCAGATTGCGGGGGTTACTCCATGAGCAACAACCGCAAACGCGGCGCGATTTTGATTTCTGGTCGAGGGTCAAACATGGTGTCCCTGTTGCGTGCCGCGCAGCACGAGGAATTTCCAGTCGAATTCACGACTGTCATCAGTGACAAAATTGAAGCCCCCGGACTGGGGATTGCGACCGGGGCAGGGATAAAAACCCACGCTTTGCGTCAATGCCGCGATGGTCGGGAGGCCTGGGAACAAGAACTCCACCAACTGCTGACTGAGGCCGAAGTCGATCTGATCTGTCTGGCTGGCTTCATGCGCTTGCTGAGTGCGGATTTTGTCGAGCAGTGGGAAGGCAGAATTCTCAACATTCATCCGTCTCTGCTACCAGAGTTTCCCGGTCTGGATGCTCAGGCACAGGCGCTGGATGCAGGCGCGAGCGAAGCGGGCTGTACGGTGCACGTGGTGACAGCAGAAATGGATGCAGGACCGATTTTGGGTCAGGCACGCGTGCCGGTTCACCCTAGCGATTCTGTCGATGCGCTTTCGATCCGGATACTGGCTGAAGAACACCAGCTCTATCCGGCCATGGTCGCGAAATTTGTCCAAGACACCTGGACCACAAAGGAAACCGTCCATGCCGGCTGAGGGCTTGAAAGAGGAATGCGGCCTGTTTGCCGTTTTTGGTTTGGGTGATGCCGCCCTTCACACCGCTCTCGCACTCCATGCACAGCAACACCGCGGACAAGAAGGCGCCGGGATTGTCTCCTGTGCTAACGGTATCTTTGAGACCCACAAAGCGCCGGGTTTGGTTTCAGACCATTTCTCCGCGGATGCTGGTGGCATTGATCTGCCCGGCGATCGTGCCGTTGGCCATGTGCGCTATTCGACCGCTGGCGGGCCGGGAACGGAGAACATTCAGCCTTTGACGCTGGATACACGTTTTGGCCCGGTTGCACTGGCCCACAATGGCACGCTGACCAACGCCAATACACTGCGTCAGGAACTGCTGGAGCAGGGACAGACCTTCACGACCAAAATCGACACTGAAGTCATCCTGCACCTGCTTGCACGCTCCAAGGCTGAGAGCTTCCACGATGCTTTGAAAGAGGCCTTGGCTCGTGTGACAGGGGCATTTTCACTGATCCTCATGACAAGCGAAGCGATCTATGCCGTTCGAGATCCAAACGGCATGCGGCCTCTGGTCATGGGCCGGTTGGGGTCGGCTACGATGCTGGCCTCTGAGACTTGCGCCTTTGACACGCTGGGGGCGCGCTGGGTTCGGGATATTGAGCCCGGTGAAATCATCAAGATCGACAAGAACGGTCTGTCGCAACAGGAATTGCCGTCCAAAGGACCAGAACGGTTCTGCGTGTTTGAATACCTCTACTTCATGCGGGCTTCGACCGTGTTCAACAGCCGTGCCGTCGCTGATGTCCGAGCACGCGTTGGCAAGGAGTTGGCTGAGGAAGCGCCGTGCAAGGCTGATGTGGTGCTAGGGGTGCCGGAGTCCGGCATTGCCGCCGCTGAAGGCTTTGCCATGGCGTTGAACGTTCCGATGCGAGCCGGTCTGATGCGGTCTCCCTACGTAGGGCGAACCTTTATCGAGCCGAGTCAGAAAATTCGATCTCTGGGCGTGCGTCTAAAGCTGTCGATCAATCGGATGATTGTGGACGGTCGCCGCGTTGTTCTGGTCGATGATTCAATCGTTCGCTCGACCACCATGTCCAAGCTGGTCGCGCTGGTTCGCGAAGCCGGAGCGACAGAAGTTCACGTGCGAATTGCCAGTCCGATGATCCGTTTCCCCTGCTTCTACGGCATCGATACCCCCAATCGCAGCGAACTGGTCGCCGCCAATCATTCGGTGGAAGAAATCAACAAACTGATCGGCTCTGACAGTCTCGCGTTTGTATCGCTGGACGGGCTGGCCAAGGCGGTAAACCCGCCTCAGGGGGTCTCCCGTAATGGGGGCCGAGACTACTGCGATGCCTGTTTCTCCGGCGTCTATGACGTGGCTCTGCCGGATGAAGAACTCAGGACTGAAATCTCAGGCTCAGGCGCTGTGCTGATGGGGAAGGAAGTCGCATGAGGGTTCTGATTATCGGCAGTGGGGGCCGCGAACACGCCTTTGCTCATGCCATGCGACAGTCACCAAAGCTGAGCGCGCTTTTTGTTGCGCCGGGCAATGCGGGAATTCTGGAAATCGCTGAACGCGCTGCGGTGGATGTTACCGACCACAGTGCGGTTGCAGATTTTTGTGCCCAGCAGCAGATTGATCTGGTCATCGTTGGACCGGAAGCACCGCTGGTTGACGGTTTGGCGGATAGCCTGCGCGCGCAGGGAATTGCGGTTCTGGGGCCATCGAAAGCGGCGGCAGCGTTGGAAGGTTCAAAGGCCTTCGTGAAAACCCTCGCTTTCGCCAATAATATCCCAACCGCCGCCTCTCAGACACATGACAAGGCGGAAACCGCGCTTGCTGCGTTGACTGATTTTGACCTACCGATGGTGGTCAAAGCCGATGGTTTGGCGGCCGGTAAGGGCGTGATTATTGCCGAAACGCTTGAACAGGCGCAGGACGCGGTTCGGGCTTGCTTCGAAGGTGTCTTTGGCACGGCTGGCTCTCGGGTGGTGATCGAAGAATTCCTTCACGGAGAAGAAATCAGCTGTTTCGCCTTGTGTGAGGGAACGGAATACCGCTGGCTGGGGAGCGCGCAGGACCATAAGCGTGTGGGCGAGGGCGATACCGGTCCAAACACGGGCGGCATGGGTGCTTACACCCCCGCGCCCTGTCTGACGGCCGCCCTGGAAACACAGGTGCGTACCGACATTATCGAGCCAAGCCTGAAAGCCATGGTTGAAGCCGGAACGCCGTTCCAGGGAATTCTGTTCGCCGGGATCATGCTGACACCGGCAGGTCCAAAACTACTCGAATACAATGTGCGCTTCGGTGACACGGAAGCGCAGGTGATCTTGCCCCGTCTGGGTGAGCGTGCGCTCGACCTGTTTTTTGCGGCTGCCACGGGCAGCTTGGATGAACTAGATGCAGAAGTCGCGCTCGATGACCGTCACGCGCTGACCATTGTGATGGCAACGCAGGGTTATCCCGGGAGCTACCCCAAGGGGTCTGAAATCATCTTACCCCCCGATACCAACACCGACCCGAACGTGATCGTCTTTCACGCAGGCACCCAGCGAGAGGGCGGGCGCCTGCTCGCGAGTGGCGGCCGGGTTCTGACGGTGACGGGACTTGGCCGCAGCCTGATCGAAGCGCGGGACCGTGCTTATGGGGCTGTAAACGCAATTCAGTGGCCGGAAGGGTTCTTCCGCCGCGATATCGGTTGGCGCGCTTTGTCGCCCAACAAAGACTAAAAGGAAAGAAACCACCCATGACGACCTTTGCTGAAGGCAAGACCAAGCGCATCATCGAAGGCCCAAAGCCCCACACCGTGCTCCTGCAAGCTGTAAACCGCCTGACCGGTGGTGATGCTGCGCGGGTTGCCGAAATTGATGAAATCGGCGTGTTCAAGACTGAGCAGGCCGCCAACTGTTTTGAGCTGCTGTCCAAGGCAGGCATCCCAACCGCCTACGTTGGCCGCCATTCCGACCATGAGCTGCTGTGCCGGAACTGTGACATGCTCCCGATTGAGTTTGTTGTGCGTCGCTACGCCTTCGGCTCGTACCTCAAGCGTGCACCGCAGTTCAAAACTGACGGCAAACCGCACCGTTTCGACGCGTTGGTGCTTGAGCAGTTCCACAAGATGTCTGTCGTCGCAGCACCAGCTTCTGACAGCGCGATTCTGATGTCTGAGAATGATGCGCGGGACAAGTACCTCGCCGACGGCGAATGGGCCGAGGGCGTTTATACCGATCCGTTCATCGTGACCGGCGATGACGCGTGGCAGCTGTACTCTGCCAAAGCCCCCGTTGAGGGTGAGGCGCTGACCTCGATCAAGCCAGAGCTGTCTGGCGCGGACCTGCAAACCATCCTCGTCACCATGGTGCGTCCGACTTTTATCGTGCTTGAAAGCGCGTGGAGCAAGATTGAGACGATCCACGGACCTGTAACGCTGGTCGATGCAAAGTTTGAAATTGGCGTTGACCGGGAAACCGGCGCGTACCTGCTGGCTGATGTTGTCGACAACGACAGCTGGCGCATCTGGCCCGGTGGCGATCCAACCAAGCAGCTCGATAAGCAAGCCTTTCGCGATGGTCAGGCTGAGTCGCTCGTTACCGAAAACTATAAACTTGTCGCGGCCCTCACCAGCCGCTTTCTGGAGGACTGAGAACCATGTCAGCAACCGAACCTAAAGTCGCCGTCCTGATGGGCTCTGCCAATGATTGGAACATCATGCAGGCCGCTTGTGACCAGCTCACTGCACTGGGTATTGCCAATGAAGCCCGCGTGATCTCCGCACACCGTACCCCACAGCGGCACCACGACTTCGTGACCGAACAGGCCCCAGCGGAAGGCGTGAAAGTCTTCATCTGTGGCGCGGGTATGGCCGCCCACCTCGCTGGCGTGACCGCAGCACTGACCAGCTCTCCTGTGATCGGTGTTCCGTTGGAAAGCGGCGGCATGGGTGGCATGGATTCCCTGCTGTCTACCGTTCAGATGCCGGGTGGAATGCCGGTTGCGACTGTGGCTGTTGGCAAGGCTGGAGCCAAGAATGCAGCAATTCTGGCGGCACAGATGCTGGGTCTGGGTCACCCGGAAATCGCTCAGCGCGTCAAGGATTTGCGCGCCAAGCAAACCGCTGGTGTTCCAGAGTTCCCGGGCTAAGTCACGCCCCACAAAGCCCCCTGCAACCCCACTTCTTGCGCTGCGGAGACACCATGAGCCAAGTCTGGTCCGAAATCGTGATCCTTCCAAAAGAAGGGCAAGCCGGTCCCGGCTTGCGCCTGACGGTCCCGGCTCTGGCTGATGAAGCCGCAGCACTGAGTGCTTTAGGGGCTTTTGTCGACCCTGTGACGGAGACTGGCGCTGTCTTCTCCTCCTGGGGCACGGTCGCGCAGGAGGAGACGTTTCCTGCGCGCACCGTTTTGTTGGTTGGACCTCTGCCGGGGGTGACTGACCCCATCGCCAAAACAGCCTTGGAAGTGCTGTCTGATCTCCGTCTGGTGCCTTCCGATGCGCAGGGCTATGCCGAACGGCTGCGTGTTGAAGACAGTGCCATCGGCGCACCCGCCAAACTGTCCGCATTGTTCAATCCGCTGATCGAGCGCGGCTCGGTAACAACCACCACGGCGTTATGGCGCTATTTCGGCGCTGAACCTCCCAAAGTTCGTCTGACAGGCGAGGAAGTCGGTCTGGTTCTCGACGTTGATCTCCCGGACAGTGACGAGGATTTGCTTGCCTTCTCCCGCCACGGCGTTCCTGGGCCAGACGGCAAGGGTAGGGGACCGCTCGGCTTGCAACTCAGCGACCTACGCGTGATCCGCGACCACTTTGCCGCCTTGGGCCGTAAGCCAACAGACATCGAGATCGAAACGCTGGCGCAAACGTGGTCCGAACACTGCAAGCATCGCCTTTTCAACGCCGATCTGGAAGGCGCTGAGGGCGGCTTGTTCAAAACCTTCATCGCAGGAGCCACCAAAAAGGTGCGCGCGGCGCGTGGAGAAGACGATATTTGCCTTTCCGTGTTTTCTGACAACGCGGGCGGGATCGTTTTTGACGATGATTACCTCGTCTGTGACAAGGTTGAGACCCACAATTCGCCCAGTGCGCTTGACCCTTACGGCGGTGCCATGACGGGCGTTGTTGGGGTCAATCGAGACTGCCTGGGCTTTGGTCAGGGCGCGCAGCCGATCCTGAACCGCTATGGCTTCTGCCTACCGCGTTACGATGACACATCCGTACTGTTCCGGGACAAGGAGGGGACGTCACCCTTGCCCAGCGCGCGTCGACTCATTGACGGTGTTATCAAGGG
>JBMTIF010000042.1:0-10056 GCA_049437045.1 Alphaproteobacteria bacterium
ATGCCAAAATTGCTGAATTGCGCATAGAGCGGGGACTTGAGCCTTGAGTGATGTCTTGTTCAAAGTTGGGGATCGGGTGACTGTCCGCGATCTTGAAGCTGAGAGCGGCCTGAGCGGGCACATGCGTGCGCCACTATACTGTCGCGGTAAAACCGGTGAGATTGAGCGGCTTTGCGGCGTTTTCGGCAATCCCGAAACCCTCGCCTATGGGGGCGACGGTTCGCCGGCTCAGCCGCTCTATCGCGTGCGGTTTGTCCAAGGCGATGTTTGGACCGGTTATGCGGGAGCTGGGCAGGACACAATCGAAATCGAAGTCTACCAACATTGGCTGAAGGGGGCCTGAACCCATGTCCCATGACCATTCGCACGACCATGATCACGACCACGCGCCTATCGAGGCTGAGGATACATCCAATTCGGATACGGCGTTGTTGGCCGATGCGCTACGGCTTGTGCTGATTGAAAAGGGCGTTTTCTCGGCTGAGGATGTGCAAGACCAACTGACACTGATGGAAAGTCGCTCAGACCGTAACGGTGCAACCATGATTGCCCGGGCCTGGATTGATCCGTCCTACAAGCAGGCTCTGCTCGCAGATGGCGCAGCAGCGGCCAGTGCCATGGGTTTTGACACCAAAGGCACGCCGCTCGTGGTGCTGGAAAATACGGATTCTGTGCACAACGTCGTCGTTTGCACCTTGTGTTCATGCTACCCGGTGACACTGCTTGGCCCCTCGCCCGAGTGGTACAAGTCCAAAGCCTATCGAGGCCGTGTGGTTCGGGATCCCCGTTCGGTGCTGCGGGAGTTCGGCACCGACATCGGAGCAGATCGGGAAGTCCGCGTTCACGATTCCACCGCCGACATGCGCTACATGATCATGCCCCGGCGTCCCGAAAATACTGTGGATTTGTCTGAGGCTGCTCTGGCCAATCTGATCACGCGCAATGGTTTGATTGGCGTGACGGAGCTGTAGTCAGTCGACGTCAGTCGGGCAAAGCGTCGAGGGTCTGTAAAAGGCTCAGGCGGACGTGTTTTTGCAGGGTGGCAGAAGCCAGCGCTGCGTCTCGATTCAAAGCAGCATCAAACAGCGTTCGGTGTTCGTCAAAGGCCTCTTGGCCGCGGAAAGTCACGACCAGAATCATGTACCGCAGGTATTTGTCATAAAGCACGGAATGCAGAGACAGCAGGTTCTTGTTATTACACGCTTGAATGAGCGCCAGATGAAATTCCCAGTCGTATCGCTTCCATAACTCGCGATCTGAGTGATCCCCCTGCGCCATCCGATCTTCGACCCGACGCAGCTTGTGATGCGCGGCGACCAGATCGCCTTCCCAATCGGCATCGCCGGACTTGATGGACTCTTCGAGCGCAAAGCATTCGAGCAGGATGCGCATGGTAGCGACTTCGTTGAGGTCTGTTTTGGAAATGGGAGTCACAAAAAACCCGCGCTGCTCCTCAGCAGCCACAAAACCTTCTGAACTCAGACGGTTAAGTGTCTCCCGCAGCGTCGAAAGACTGGCTTCGTACTGATCGCGAAGCGCGTTCAGTTTGAGCTTCTTTCCCGGCTCCAGCGTGCCGAAGATGATGTCGTTCTTCAGTCGGTTGTAGGTCGAGGAACCAACTGTATTGAGCTTTGAAACCATGACCAAATTCGTCCAAGAATGGACACATAAACCTCTATTGTGGAAATTCATCAGATATTTCGAGCCACATCACTATGCATGGATCTCGCAAAAATGTCAGATGTTTTTAAAAAAATCTTGCATCTAAGAAATTGAATGATAGTAGTTCAGTATCCGCGCACGTGCGTTTGGATAAATGTTTGGGAGGACAATTTATGTTTAAGATGACGCGTCGCGCTGCGATCGTTTCTCTGGCCGCGCTTAGCCTGACCGCTGGTGCTGCTACCCCGGCTTTCGCTCAAGATAAGCTGACTTTCACTCTGGCAACCTCTGGCTCCGAAACGGACCAGCGTTCTGTTGCTATGGCGAACGTATTTGCACCAATGGTTGCTGAGTTCGCTGACTACCGCCCCGGTTACAACGGCACTCTGTTCGCACAGGGCACCGAACTGGAAGCTATCAGCCGTGGCAACCTGACCATGTCGATCGCTTCTGCTCAGGAAATGGCTCAGTTCTTCCCTGAGTTCTCCATCTTCGCAACCGGCTACGTTCACCAGGACGCAGCGCACCAGGTTCGCGTGTTCAACGATCCTCTGATGGATGCTTTCAAGGCGAAGGCTGAAGAAGAGCTTGGCGTTAAGCTGCTGTCCGTTATGTACCTCGGCCGTCGCCACGTTAACCTGCGTCAGACCCGTGATGAGCTGAACGTTCAGACCCCAGCTGACCTTGCTGGTGTGAACCTGCGTATGCCTGGCACCGACTCCTGGCAGTTCCTGGGTAAGGCTCTGGGCGCAGCTCCGACCCCAATGGCGTTTACGGAAGTATACACCGCTCTGTCCACGGGCGCTGTAGACGGTCAGGACAACCCACTGCCAACCGTTGTTGACGCGAAGTTCTACGAAGTGACCAAGCAGATTGCTCTGACCTCTCACCTCGTTGACTTGAACTACATCGCGTTCTCCAAGGAAGTTTGGGATGGTCTTTCCGCTGATCAGCAGCTGACCGTACAGCGTGCGGCTGACGCTGCTGCTGCTTACGGCCGTCTGAAGCAGCTGGACAAGGAAAACAATCTGGCTGACTTTATCCGCAGCCAGGGCGTAGAAATCTACACGCCTGACCTTGAAGCGTTCCGTACTCACGTACAGGCTCAGTACGTTGGCAGCGAAGTTGCTGCGACCTGGCCTGAAGGTGTTCTGGAGCAGATCAACGCACTCGGTAACTGATCCGAGTCCTATACCACCACGGGAGAGTACTTGTGCCAGATACCGTAAAAGCGCTCGCCCGTGGTGTTGCAATGATCGCCGTCAGCTTGCTGGCGGCGGTTTTTCTTACCTACGCCATCCAGCAGTATTCCATCCGCATTCTGGATGAGAAGTTCAAGTGGTCCAACGAGATCGTTGGAATCATCTGGGTCTGCCTACTGTTTTTCTGGGGGCCGCTTCTGGTCCGCAAGTGGCTGAGCCGGGGCGCTGAATTCATCACCGCCATGTTGCTCGCCGCGGTCTTTCTCGTCTTTCTGCTTCAGATTTTCTCTCGCTACGTGCTGCTCATGCCCTTTGGCTGGACGCTGGAGCTTTGTCTGATTCTGTGGGTCTGGATCGTCTTTTTCGGCTGCGCCTTTGTGGTGCGCCAGCGCGATCAAGTGACCTTTGATATTCTGTATTTTGCCGTGCCCAAGCCCGTGCGCCTGGTGTTCGGCGTCATCGCCTGTTTGTCGATTGTCGCTGCTTTTGCCTGGGCCTTCGTGCCAACGTGGGACTACATCGACTGGATGAAAATGCGCAAGACCGCCACTGTGCGTAACCCTTTGGACGGCGGCGCTAAAATCCCGCTGCGTACCATTTTCATGGTGTTCGCCATCTTCATGCTGGCTGTCATCGCGCGCTTCATCCATCGCACCATCGAAATCATCCGCATGGGGCCAGATGAGGATCTGGTTGAGCAGGAAACCGAGGCCATGCTGAAGGAAGAGGAGGCGCGCTCATGAGCCTTGAACTCATCCTGTTCCTCGTTTCGCTCTTTGGTCTGGCTGCCATTGGTACGCCAATTGGCTACACAATTCTGATCGCGTCGCTGGTCTATCTTGGCCTCGCGGGGATGGACCTCGCGCTGGCGGGTGAAAAGATTCTGCAAGGGCTGTTCAACAGCTTTATTCTGCTCAGCGTGCCGCTCTTTATCGTGGCGGCGAATATCATGAACGCAGGGACGATTTCGGATCGCCTGCTGAATTTCTGCATCGCCATGGTTGGCCGTTTCCGAGGCGGTCTGGGGCACGTGAACGTGCTCGCGTCGCTGATCTTTTCCGGCATGTCCGGGTCGGCTGTTGCTGATGCGGCGGGTATAGGCAAAATCATCATTGGCATGATGACCAAAGAGGGTCGCTTCTCCCGAGGATATGCCGCTGCCATCACCGCTGCATCAGCGACCATCGGTCCCATTATTCCGCCGTCCATCCCTATGGTGCTCTATGCGCTGGTGTCGAATACCTCCATCGGAGCACTTTTCCTCGCCGGGATTGTACCCGGCCTCATCATGGGGTCGGTCCTGATGGTCATGAACTACATCATTGCCACGCGTCGGGGTTTCGCAACCGAAGAACCCGTGCCGCTGCGGCAGGTACCCAAGACGACATTCCAGGCGTTTCCAGCGCTGCTCATGCCTGTGATTCTGCTCTATGGCATTTACGGCGGCGTCACGACCCCGACCGAAGCCGCTGCGGTTGCGGCGTTCTATGCACTGGTTCTCGCCGGCGTCTTCTACCGCGCGCTGTCGCTGAAAAAGCTATACAGCGTGCTGGTTGAAAGCGCGCGGGCATCGGCTGCGGTGGGTGTGGTCATCGGTGGCGCGCTGATCCTCAACTTCATCGTGCTGACCGAGAACATTCCGGCAATCATGTCCGGCTTCCTCACCGATCTGGACGTTCACCCGCTGGTGTTCCTGTTTGGTGTCAACGTGCTGGTTCTGCTGCTGGGCTGCGTTCTGGATGCGACGACGATCATTCTGGTCATCATTCCGCTGCTGATCCCTGCTGCGCGGGCGCTGGGCATTGATCTGGTGCATTTCGGCGTACTGGTTGTTGTCAATTCCATGATCGGCCTGATTACGCCGCCTTATGGAATATTGCTGTTTGTTATCAATGCGGTGACTGGCATTCCACTGCGCGAAATCATTGTTGAAATCTGGGGCTTCCTCGCTGTCCTGATCCTCGCGCTGGTCATCATGATCTTGAGCCCCGGCCTTGTGCTGTGGTTGCCCCGCCTGTTCGGTTACGCCGGCTGACGGGTACGGTGGGAAGGCTTCTTCCCTTTCTTTTCACGGCCCGATTGGGCCACAGACGACAGGGTTCGCATGCGGTCCCTGACCAACACCCGACGCGGTCGGGTCGGGAGACGTTTTAAATGGGTGATACCTCGCGGCTTGGACTTCTGGGCTTTGGCCTTGTCGGACGACGTCACGTCGCAGCGGCTCAGGCACTGGAGGGCGTGAGTTTCACGGCAGTGGTGGAAACCGACCCTACGGGCCGGGCCGCCGCCCAGGCCGAAGGGTTGCCGTGCTTTGAGTCGCTCGATGCCATGCTCAATGACTGCTCAGTCGACGGGATCGTCATCTCTACACCATCCCTGCTGCACATCGAACAGGCCCGGACCTGCGTAGAAGCGGGTGTTCCGGTGTTGGTGGAGAAGCCCATCGGGGTGACATCGCGGGAGGCCGAAGCGACGGTTGCGCTGGCGGAAGCCAAAAACATCCCCGTGCTGGTTGGCCATCACCGCCGCCACAATCCAATCGTTCAAACGGCGAAGGCCATCCTCGCTGACGGAGAGATCGGCGACATCCGCTCGATTGCGGCGCAGTGCCTGTTCTACAAGCCCGACCACTACTTTGACGTGGCTCCGTGGCGGAAGAAGTATGGTGCCGGTCCCGTTTCGGTCAATCTGATCCACGACGTTGACTTGCTCCGTCACTTCTGCGGCGAGGTCGAAGCGGTACAGGCCATGACCGTCCCTTCCCATCGCGGCTACGAAAACGAAGAACTGGCATCGGCCCTTCTGCGTTTTTCCAATGGAGCCGTGGCGACTGTCACCGTGTCTGACAGCGTTGTTTCCCCGTGGAGCTGGGAATCCACGTCTGAAGAAAACCCCGTCTATCACCCCACGGGCCAGAGTTGCTACGCCATTTCTGGCAACAAGGGTGCGTTGTCAGTGCCGGACCTGCACTTGTGGCGGCATGTCGGTGAACCTGATTGGTGGAAGCCTTTAACCGCAGAAAAACGGGGCTTTGAAGAGTCTGACTCGCTGGTCAATCAGCTGCAGCACTTCCATCGCGTGCTGCGTGGCGAGGAAGTGCCGCTGGTTGGGGGCCGAGAGGGGTTGCAGTCGCTGCGCGTGATCGAAGCCATCCAACAAGCCGCTCGCACTGGCGAAAAGGTCGCTGTGGAGATTGGCATCAATTCGACGGTTGCCGGGGCTGCCTTGAGCTCAACACCCACTTCACTGGGGCAGATAGGACACTGACCGATGACCATAGAACAGGCGCTCGTTGTTGATCTGAGGGGTTCGATCCCACTGGATGCGGGACGCGCCAATGCCGTGGTCTCAGCCGGTTTCAGTGCTGTTCTGGTGAATGCAAAGCAGCTTGACGGTGATCCAGCAGCCTTCCGCCGCATGGCGGCGCGTGCGGGACTGACCGGTTTGACCGTCTGCCTTGAACAGGACGAAAGCACGGCGCTGGACCGCGCTGAGGCCTTTGGTGCCACCGGGGTTGTGGTGCAGGCGGCCAGTCTGGAAAAGCTGCGCGGAATTTCCCTCGCCGCTGCCGAATTGGGACTGTCATTTGCGGTTTGTCCAAACGATCAATCCGATCTGGAGCAACGCGTCTTTGAAGGCGAGGGGCTGGATGGGCTGCCGCTGTTTCTGGCTACGGATCGGATGTTGGCCGAGGGCCGTCGTCCGGCAGATTTTCGCGGACTTCAGCCCGGCGATCTGGGGCTGCTTCAACTCACAGATCAACATTTGCGTGGCTTGCAAAAGGATGCGAAAGCGCTGCCCGGGCTGGGCCATTTGACGCTCGCCCCGTTGGTGGCGCTGCTGGCGCGCAAGGGGTTTGTTGGGCCTTGGGTGGTATCCAAAGGCACAGAAGCAGCTGAGCCGGTAGCCCTCGAAGACCTGGCCAAGCAGATGAAATTGGCGCGTCAGGCGCTGTTGAACCTGTTGGATCAGGCGTCGCTGACCGAGCCAAGCTTGCAGGAAGCCCGCGCCATTCTCCCCCCTCGGGTTGCAGCGAAGGGGTTTGAGTTCATCGAACTGGCCATCGACGAGCACTGCCGGGCAGAGGTTGAGGCGCTGCTCACGGCGCTGTCTTTCAGGCTGGAGCGACAGCACCGCAGTGCGCCGGTCGAGCTGTGGCGACAAGGCGCAATCAACATTGTTCTGAATGCGGAAATCGATGGGGGTGGTCAGCGTCCTTTTGTCTGCGATATGGGCCTGCGGGTCGATGACGCGCATCTGTCAGCACAGCGCGCCGGTATGTTGGGCGCACACCACCATGCGCCCTCTCGTCTGCCTGGGCGGCTGCCCATTCCGGCGATGAAAGACAGTCTGGGCACCATCGTCCATTTTATCGATCAGAAGTCGGATACGCACCGGGTGTGGGACATCGAGTTCACGGCTCAGCCCGTGGAAAGTTCACCCTGGCCCGCCGGACTGCGCCGGGTCGACCATATGGCGCAGGTCATGCCTGAGGCTGAGATGGACAGTCTGATGCTGTATTATCTTTCCACCTTTGGGCTGTCCAAGCGAACCCAGGTCGGTATGCAGGACCCCGCCGGCATGGTTGCCAGTCAGGCGCTGGAAACCCCAGAGGGCGAAGTGCGGATTGCGCTTAATGGGGTGGAGTCCGGGTCCGCAGCGTCGAGCAGCACCAGCGTGCAACACGTGGCCTTTCAGACCGATGATATTTTTGAGACCGCTGCTGTCCTTTCGGCAGGAGCTTTTGCAGCCTTACCGGTTCCTGAAGCCTATTACAGCGATCTGGCGCAGCGTCATGACATGGACGAAGCGCTTCTTGCCGCGCTCAAGGCGACGAATATCCTCTACGACCGTGATGGCAACGGCGGCGAGTTCTTCCAGCTATATTGCTTGCCCTTGAGCAGTGGTCTGTTCTTTGAGATCGTTCAAAGGAAAGGCGGCTATAGCGGTTATGGCGCAGCAAACTCGCCGGTACGCCGGTCAGCTCTTGCGCAGTTGCCTCCGCATCGGCCAACACCCCTGGACCCTAAAAAGGCTGAAATTCATGTCTGAGACTGATGCTGATACGCAAACCCGCGCCTGGTGGACCACGTCCATCATCGACATGGAACCGGGGCGCATTGCCTTTCGTGGCGAAAACATCACCGATCTGATCGGCAACACCAGTTTTGCAGAGATGATCTGGTTCATGGTGGTTGGGACCAAGCCTTCACCTGTGCAGACAGCATTGTTGGACGCGGCCTTGGTCGCTGGCGTGGACCACGGCCCGCAAGCGCCCTCCATCGCTGCGGCGCGGATGGCAGCAACGTGCGGGGTGGGGCTGAACAACGCTATGGCCACGGGCGTCAACATGCTGGGCGATGTGCACGGCGGGGCAGGGGAGCAGTGCGCCGAGCTGTACTACGACATCGCCGCTCGTATGGATCAGGGCGAAGCGCTGGACGCGGCAACAGCAGCCGGACTCGACGCGTGGCGCGCGCAGTACGGAAAAATCGTTAGCGGGTTTGGCCACCGCTTCCACAAGCCCACAGACCCCCGTGCCCCGCGCCTGATGACTTTGGTACGAGAGGGCGCGGCCAGTGGGGAGGTTACGGGCCGGTTCGCCGATATTGGTGAAGCGGTTCAGGCACGGCTGAGCGAAGAGCGCGGCGGCCGGGCGTTGGCGATGAACATCGATGGCGCAACAGCGGTGATTTTCTGCGAGCTTGGCTTGCCCGCGCCCTTGTCGCGAGGCCTGTTCTGCCTATCCCGGTCTGTCGGGATTCTGGCGCACGCATGGGAGCAAATGGGCGAAGGACGCCGCAACAAAGGGCCCATGCCCCCTGCTTTGCTGCCAATCTACAAACCGCAGACAGACGAAGGCTGATCTGCGTCAAAAACAGACAAAGACAGAAAATTCTGGTCAATTAGAAAATATATGATATTTTTAGTGTCATCCTATTTTCTAAACGCTCCCGCATGGACGTCGCACGCTGGCTGTTCTTGCGCGGTTTGGATCGGAGAACAGTCGTGTCGGCTCCCCTCTATTCTTTGGCGCATCTCACTCTGATTGATTGCTCGGTTCCCGAGTTGATCTACATCGCGGCGCGCGCTGGCTACGACGCCGTGAGCCCGCGGTTTATCCCCATGCATATTCCCGGTGAGTTCGCCTGCCCGCCCGAGGACCGTGCTGGTGTGCGTGCCATGAAAACCGCGCTGGATGTCACGGGGATCAAGGTTCTGGACATTGAGCTCGCGCGCATCACGGAAGTCTGCGACCCGCCTTCGTTTGAACCGGCTTTTGAGCTGGGTGCGGAAATCGGTGCCAAGCACATGATCATGAGCGCGTGGACGCAGGATCGTCATGACCGCTCTTTCCTGATCGACTGTTACGCCGAGTCCTGCGAAATCGCTCATAACTACGGTTTGACGGTGGACCTTGAGTTTCCATCCTTTTCCCGCATTCGGACGCTCGACGAAGCCCTGGACATTGTACGGGCAGCCGATCAACCCAATGGCGGCATTCTTGTTGATACACTTTACGTCCATCTCTCTCGCGTTGATCTGGGTGAGCTGCTGCATGTTCCGGCGGAGTTGCTGCACTTCCTTCACGTCTCTGACGCCCTGCCGGGGATCGCTGACACCCGCGAAGGTATGATCCAGCTGGCGCGCGACGCGCGGCTCTATCCCGGTGAAGGGTGCATCGACTTTGCAGGTGTCGTGGAGCGAATGCCTCCGGTCTACTACTCCATCGAACTGCCCAATCAGAGCCGCGTGCGGGAGCTTGGGTACGAAGAGCATGCCCGTCGGTGCCTGCAACATGCACGTGCGGTTTTTGGTACGGCCCAGTCGAAGCGACAGCCGCTGCCAAACCTGACCAGCCCCCTCACTCAGTCCACCACAACACCCATCAATCAGGAACCCATCCATGCCTGAACCACTGACCCTTGAGCAGACCCAGTCCCTGGAAGCCATGCTCGACCGCGCACGCGCGGCCATGGCGGAAATCGAGAACTTCAGTCAGGAGCAGCTGGATACGCTGGCGCGCGCCATCGGTTGGTATGCCAGTAACGAGACGACCTTTACCCGTCTGGCGCAAATGGGCGTGGATGAAAGCGGGATTGGCGACCGTGCGGGGCGTCCGGGCAAGCGGTTCAAGATTCACGGCGTCCTGCGCGATGCTCTGCGCCAGAAGAGTACGGGCATCGTTGAG
>JBMTIF010000043.1:0-10054 GCA_049437045.1 Alphaproteobacteria bacterium
ATCTGAGCGGACAGGTCCATCAGCTGTTCCATGGTGGAAGGGATTTCGTACCCGTTGTCCTCGAAGTTCTCAGGCGAGTACCAAACCAGAGACTTCACGTCGACCTTGTAGGCAAATGCGTAGAACTGGTCGTTGCCGTCAGCATCGGCGTAAGTGCCCAGATCAACCCAGGACTGGCCAGCACCGTAGTTGTCAACCATCCACGCGGCATCGTCAGCGGTCAGTGGCACCAGACCGCCTTCAGCAGCCATGTCTGCAGCCAGACCAGGCTGTGGGAATACAGCAAGGTTTGGTGCGTTGCCGGAACGAATGTCGTTTACAACGAGAGCTTCAAATTCACCGGAACCGGTGTACTGAACGTCAGCGCCCGTAGCGATTTCGAAACACTGGATCACCATGTTGACGAGTTCTTCGTCACGGTTTTCCCAAGGGCCGAAAATGGTAACAACTTCACCCGAAAGGTCAGGCATATCGCCAAGCTTGGACGGGGTCTCGCTGCAGTGACCGTCCGCGTAAGCCGCGGAGGTGCCCATGATGGCCGCTGCCACGACGGACAGCGAAGTCAGCAAAATTTTCCGCATTTCTTTTCCTCCATTGAACTCAAATTTGAGTGTGGTTAATGCCACTGCTAGCCGAAAGATTACGGTGGCTCAGCGTGCGGCGCTCTCCTCCTCTCCGGGCGATGCGGTGTGCCCGGATTGGTCGGTTCCCGGTTCGTCCGATGGGACAGACCGGATTGCTTTGGCCTTGTCGCTGCTTTGAGCGCCAGAGGCTTTCATGTTCTTGATTGAGTCGCGGTGCTTGGCCCAGCCGGGGATCATGATCCGCGAGGCTTGATGGCTCTGATCCATGCTGCGCGCACCGATCAGACCGAGCAGGCTGGTCACGGCCTGCTGGCCAATTTCATAGTAACCGATAGCGACTGAGCTGAGTTGGGGACGCAAAAGTCGGGTGATGAGGTTGTAATCGTCAAAGCCAACGATGGAGATGTGCTCGGGTACCTGTAGGCCACGTTCAGCCAGCAGGCCGTAAACCACCATCGCCATTTTATCGTTACCGCAGAAAATGGCGGTCGGGCGCGGAGAGGCCGAAAGCACGGTGTCGAGGGCTGCAGGCACGCTCACGTGCTCTTCCCAGGTGCCAGCATTGACACCGATAGCAGTCTTAATGAGGGGAGTGGGCAAGCCTTGCTCTTGGAACGCCTGCTTAAAGCCTTCCGCACGGAGGGAGGAGGCAATCTTGCCCTTGTCGAGGTTCAGGAAGGCAACATGACGATGGCCATATTCGATCAGCATCTGACCTGCGAGGTAGCCGCCGACACGGTCGTCAGGAACCACCGAGGATATCTTGCCAGATGGGTCAAAACAGTTGGCCAAAACCGTGGGCAGGTTTCGGTCATGCTGGGTTACTTCCAGCAGACGATGTGAGTGCGCTGCGTAAATCAAACCGTCTATCTTGAGATCAATCAGAGAGTCAAAACCACGCCCGGACAGGGGGTTAGATGAGTCACCGTCTGTAACGAACAGCACGGTCTGCCCAGCTTCCTCAGCCGCCTCAGAAACGCCGCGTGCGATGTCGATGGATTCTGGTGTCGTGACAACCTGATCAGTCAGAAAGCCAATAACGTTCGTTCGCTGGCTCTTCATAAGCCGCGCAGCCGTTGATGGCCGATAGCCCAACTCGGCAACAGCAGACAGCACAGCCTCTTTCGTGCTGAGCTTTACATTCGGTTCCTGATTGATCACGCGACTGACAGTTTTTGGCGATACGCCCGCCCGTCTAGCCACATCATAAATGGTTGTCATTGTCCTCTCCTGCGGCTTGTGATGACATTTTATGACACCGATGTCAATTCGAGTATGTGAATAAGTTCACCTGTTCATTGGTGGATATGGCGGGTGAACCGCTGCAAATAGCGATTTGGTCAGAGGAATGCGTTTGCCCCCACGGGTGGGCTGGGGCAGTGTCTTTGTAACTTCAGAACCTGATGAAAGTCGAAACATGCGCAATGGCGGGGAACTGCTCGTTCAATCATTGGTCAACCTTGGCGCAACCAAGAGTTTTGGGGTGCCGGGTGAGAGCTATCTGCCGGTTCTGGATGCGCTCCACGATACGCAGGGCCAATTTGATTTCGTGCTTTGCCGCAACGAGGGCGGAGCGTCGTTTATGGCCTCGGCTTATGGCAAGCTAACCCGGACCCCGGGCATCTGCTTCGTCACCCGTGGGCCGGGCGCAACCAACGCTTCTATCGGTGTTCACACCGCCATGCAGGACAGCTCGCCCATGATTCTGTTTGTCGGACAAATCGGCACCGAGATGCGGGAGCGTGAGGCGTTTCAGGAAGTCGATTATCGCGCTGTCTTTGGCACTATGGTGAAATGGGCGACCGAGATTGAGCATACGGACCGGGTGCCGGAACTCGTGGCGCGGGCGTGGAAGGTCGCAATCAGTGGCAGGCCGGGGCCGGTGGTCGTCGCTTTGCCAGAAAATACGCTAAACGGGTCCAGCGATATAGCGCCGATCCAAGGCATGCGCGCGCTTGCCGAACCCAGCCCTGATATGGCTTCTCTTGCGGATGCGCGCTCTTTGCTTGAAAGCGCTGAGCGTCCTTTGATGATCGTCGGTGGATCGATGATTTCCGAGGCGAGCCAGCGCCGCCTGGAGCGTTTTGCCGAACAGAGCAATATTCCTGCAATTACCGCCTTCCGATTTCAGGATTGTTTCAACAACCACTCAGCGGCTTTTTGCGGCGAGGCAGGGGTGGGTATGCCGCCACACGTGCAAAAGCTGATCCGCGAAGCCGATACCATTCTGGCCATCAACGTGCGCT
Source organism: Alphaproteobacteria bacterium (assembly GCA_049437045.1). Lineage (GTDB taxonomy): Bacteria > Pseudomonadota > Alphaproteobacteria > UBA7985 > UBA7985 > UBA7985. Next base: position 2,831 of record JBMTIF010000043.1, read on the forward strand.
TTGGTGAGATGACAACCAATGCTTACACGCTCATGGATGTTCCGGTCCCCAAGCAGAGGCTGATCCACGTTCACGGTGCTGAAAGCGAGTTGGGCAAAATTTATGTTCCGACCATCGGGATTCAGGCTGGGCCTAATGCCTTTGCTGAGGCTCTTGAACCCGTGAATCGCTCAGCTGGTGAATGGAGCAGAGGCGCAAGAGAAAGCTATGAAGCTTTTCTGGATGTTAAGGCGCAGCCCTCGCCAGTGGATATGGCCAGCGTCATCAAGCATTTGCGTGAAGTTTTGCCGGAAGACGTGATCCTGACCAATGGCGCAGGGAACTTCACGGTTTGGTCCAATAAGTTCTTCCCCTTGGGCGAAAAGGCACGCTTGCTTGCGCCGCAGTCGGGGGCCATGGGCTACGGGGTACCGGCCGCCATTGCCGCGAAAGTCGCGCATCCGGATCGTCGCGTGGTCTGTTTTGCTGGTGATGGGGATTTTCAGATGAATTGTCAGGAACTGGCAACGGCCAAACAGGCCGGGGCGCAGCCGATTATCCTCATCCTCAACAACGGCATTTACGGCACCATTCGCGCCCACCAGGAGACTCATTTCCCGGGGCGGATTTCGGGCACGACCATGGAAAGCCCGGATTTTGCGATGTTGGCGCAGTCCTATGGTTTTCACGGGGAACGGGTGACCCGGACCGAAGATTTCGCAGACGCTTTCGAGCGCGCCTTGGCCTCACCGACTGGAGCCGTGTTGGATCTGGAGATTGCCGCAGAGGCCATCACACCAAGCAAAACGCTCAGTCAAATTCGGGCTGAGAATCAGTCCTGACGACCTATGCCACTGTTGCCCGCGCCATGAATTGTGGGCTAGCCTAAAGTGGTCATCTATCCAAACAGGACGCCCAACTCATGAAGTATTTCGAAGGCATTGAACCGCTCAAGTTCGAAGGTGCAACCAGCACCAGCGACATGGCTTTTCGCCATTACAATGCGTCTGAAATGGTCATGGGAAAGACGCTGGCAGAGCAGCTGCGTTTTGCCGTGTGTTACTGGCATAACTTCGTCTGGGAAGGCTCAGATGTTTTTGGTCAGAGCAGTTTTCCGCGTGCCTGGAACGCGCTGGCAGACAGCGATCCAATGAAGGCTGCCAAAGCCAAGACCGATGCGGCTTTTGAGTTGTTCCAAATCCTTGGCGTGCCGTTTTACTGCTTCCACGATGTCGATGCCCGTCCAGAAGGCGCGACCTTTGCGGAGAGTGACCGGAACCTGTCCGAAATCGTGGATTACATGCAGGAAAAGCAGGAATCCACGGGCATGAACCTGCTCTGGGGTACAGCTAATCTATTCAGTCATCCGCGCTTTATGGCGGGTGCTGCTTCAAACCCTGATCCTGAGGTATGGGCCTACTCTGCGGCGACGGTTGCGAGCTGCATGGACGCGACCAACCAGTTGGGTGGTGCAAACTACGTGCTTTGGGGTGGCCGGGAAGGGTACGAAACCCTGCTGAACACCGATCTAAGCCGCGAAATGGAGCACAAGGGCCTGTTCTTTGACAAGGTCATCGATTACAAGCACAAAATTGGCTTCAACGGGACCATCCTGATCGAGCCCAAGCCACAGGAACCCACCAAGCATCAATACGACTACGACGTTGCGACGGTTTACGGCTTTCTGAAACGCTTCGGGCTTGAAGGTGAAGTCAGGGTAAACATCGAGCAAGGCCACGCCATCCTCGCGGGCCATACTTTTGAACACGAGATCGCCGTGGCGCAGTCGCTAGGCATCTTTGGTTCCATCGACATGAACCGAAACGACTATCAGTCTGGCTGGGACACAGATCAGTTCCCGAACAACACCCCGGAAATGGCGCTGGCCTATTACGAAATTCTCAAGGGTGGGGGATTCACGACAGGCGGGACCAATTTTGATGCCAAGCTGCGACGTCAGTCGATTGATCTCAGTGACCTGGTCATGGCGCACGCCGGTGCTATGGACTGCTGCGCGCGGGGGCTGAAGGCTGCGGCAGCAATGATCGAAGACCGGCCACTGATAGATTTTGTCGAAAACCGCTATGCCGGTTGGTCCGGTGCGCTAGCGGAAGAAGTCAGCGCGGACGCTGCTTCCCTGTCGGACATACGCACGATTGTTAAGGAACGCGACATCAATCCAAAGCCGGTTACGGGCCGTCAGGAGCACCTGGAAAACGTCGTTAACCGATACGTCTAGCCGTCAGTCGATCGCGTGCCACGTACGCAGGCTGTTGCCCTCGCGGTTGATGATGATGTGCGTGTTGGCGAAGACCTGAAATGGCGCACTCCAACCGGTTTCGGGCCATTTTACCCGGACTTGCGCGACTTCGGCTTGTCCGAGCCCGAAATGGGTAAAACCTAGCTGGCCGGACGCGTGGCCTCCGCCGATGGCGACGGTTTTGGTTTGGTAGCGGTTACCGGTTTTGACCGAAATTGAAGCGCCAATTCCGTCACGATTGACCGCTCCGTTGTCCAACTCAACCCGCAAAAAGTTCCCCAAGCCTTGCGCCGGGCTAGGCCCACCTAGTGGCCCCTGATTAACGAAGAGCGAGGGTAAATCTTCGCGGTTGATGACCAGCAAATCGAGTTTTCCGTCCGCATTAAAGTCTTCGATGACCCCACCGCGTCCCCGTCGGTCCAAGGCGATGCCCGCAAGATCACCCACTTCCTTATAGCGTCCGGTTTCACTGCCCAGCAGCAGGTTATCAGGATCATAGGCGGCAAAGTTTGGCATGGCCTCGACATTGCCCTTGGCGATGAACAGATCGTGCCAAGTGTCGTTGTTCACGTCCGCAAACTGTGCGTGCCACCCGGTTGAAGGCTTGGATGTATCGCCAGTGTAAGGACGGTGCGCCGTCAGTCCGGCATTAAAGGCGATGTCGACGTAAATCGGTTCGTCTTCAAAAGCATCTTCGCTGAGCACCTGCACCTTGGTGTCACCCATAGAGGTCAGGGCATATTCCGGGCGGCCATCTGCGTCGAGATCCGCCTCGGCGATGCCCATGCCCCAGATCACCAGTTCTTCCCAGCCATCGGCGCGGGTGTATTCATAGGGCTGCCCATCTTGGGGAATATGCCAAAGCTGTTCCTGTCCGCCGCGATGATATTGCCGATCATTGGTCACACGCAGATCAAACTGCCCTTCGCCCTGCCAATCGGTAAACAGGATCGAAAGGGTGCAATGACTGGGACTTAGGGCCAAGTTATCGCTGTAGTCTGGCAGGTCGCCAGAGGCTGAAACCGGTCGAACCAGACGGTTGTCCTCACAAGTGCCAAAAGGCGAACCCGGGGCGCGGCGGTCGACATAATTGCCGAAAGCGAGTGTTGGAAAGCTTTCCCCCGGTTCCCAAATCGCTGCAAACGAGGTTGTCCACGCTCGACCACCGTCGAAATTGAGCTCACTGTTCGCATCGCGGAACATGCAGTTGCCTTCTCCCAACAACAGTCGGTTTGACCCCAGACGCAAGATCACCAAATCGGCGTGTGCATCGTTGTTAAGATTGAGTGGGTAGGCACCCGTGGCCTTGGTCAGGTCTTTGCCACTGTCCAAAAAGGGTCGCTCTTCAAAGACCAGATCACTGCCTGCTGAAGACTGGTTCACGTACATTTTCGCCGGGGATGTTCCACCAGCCAGCAGTAGATCAGGCCGCCGGTCGCCGTTGCAGTCAAAACTCGCACCACCGCCCCCAACAAAGAACTCCCACGGACCCGTAAACTTGTGATCCAAACCGGCTGTCAGGCCGACTTCTGTCAGCGTGGGAATATCCTGCTGCGCGGAAGCATGAAGGGGGCTGAGAGCCAGCACCCCGAGCAGCACAGTCAAAGAGGTCAGAGCCGGTTTCATAACGCGGATCGCTCTCTGGGCTGATCTTTGATGACCAGTGATTTGAGGAAAGCAATAATCGAAGACTGTTGCTTTGGTGTGGCTCCAACATAGGCATCGCGGGAGGAACGGCTGTCCCCGCCATGAGCGCGGATGATTTCATCGAGGGTCGTGATGTCGTTCCGGTGACCATAAGGAGCCGTGTTGCCGACGCCCCAGAGCTCCGTCGTCATGAACACGTTTGTGTCGACAAAGCCTTGTACAACCCGTTCATTGCCCAGTTGGTTCACCTCCGCATCGGTCATCCTGTGACGCTTCAGGTCGCCGAACAGGGGGACCAGCACCCGTCCCTGCGCATCACGACGCAGGGTTTTTGACCATTCCATGTGGTTCAGGTCATAGATAGCGACACGCTCGACATCGCGTGCGTTCAGGGTGCCTGCGCCGTCCAGTGGGCCTGGGTCATGGAAATCGAGGCTGTCGAGCGGGAGTGCGCTTACGTGGCAGGTGGCGCAGCCAAAGTCGGTAAACAGCCCTTCTCCGGCTTGCGCGGCGTCTGCCCAAGCCGGCTCAAGATCATCACGCCGAGCGGGTGGAGGCAACGTTGCCTGCCACGCGACCAGTGCCGAAATTTCGCCAAGGCTCAGCTCAGCGGTGTATCCGTCTTCGTCGTAGTCAGATGTTCCTGTCCATCGCGGCCCAAAGCGCTCAGAAGCCTGCATGCCCGCGTGTTGGTTCATGGCGCTCAACGTGAAGTGCCGAAGTGACCTAACAACGCCTTTATGGGTAAAAGGCTTGATGATGAGATCGAAATCCACCCCGTCGATGCCGCTGGGATCGACCGTTGCGTCCGGGTAGGCAATCAGGGAGCCAAAATCGATCCCCTTGGCAGTCAAATCAACGGTCACAGGCTGCTGTGTTTCGCGCGCCAGCAGAAGGGCTGCACGGCGCTGATCCTGCAATTCCACCGTCATCTCACGGGCCAGCAGTTCCAGCAGGCCAGCACCAAACAGGTGGTTGGTACCGCGTTCGTTGCTGAATTCCGGGTCTGTGGTGTCGAACACAGCATTCGCGAAACCCGAGGCGGTAAATACGTTGGTTACGTTGTCGCCAGCCCCGCCAGAAATCGGGTCGTTATGGCAGGACGAACAGGCGCTCGCATCCGGGCCGGAGGTGCGGCTGAAAAACTGGTTCAGCGGCTTGCGCGGGCGGTTTGGAATTGCAGCCTGCGTGCTGTTTGGTCGGCCAGCGCCATCTTTTGAGGTGAACTTGGCTTCAAAAAGCGCTTCGCCAGCATCGAGAAAGAAGAACAGTTCGTCTTCCAACAGCCAGCCTTCTGGCCGGTAATCGACGATATCGAGGGCAGGGGAGGTCTCGTCCCATGCGTTTTCTGCGCCCACGGTCGCGGCCAGCGCCAGCACGGCGCCGGAACAAAGTACAATGAGACGGTTCATGCGGCTTGCTCACCCAGTCGACGGGGCGCAACCAGATGTTCTTCGATGTAGGTCAGCGTATTGCTGTTCAGCGCATCGTAGATCATGGTCGGTTCGTCTTGTTCAATGGTCAGCGAGACGTCATTGCCCAACGTCGTCAGCAAGTTTGCTGAGAGATGCCGGGAAATCACAGGCTCCATCAGGTCAAAGTACTCTGTACCGAAACCCGTAATCACAACGTCCAGAGAACCGTAAACGCTCACAAGCCGTGAGAGGCCCAGACCGATGGCCTCACCCGCTTGCAGGAAGGCAATCTGATAGTTGCGGTTTCCGCGCCGGGCGTCTTCTGCGATCCGCATGATTTCCTCACGCGGGATCACCTGCGAGCTGACCTTGTTCGCCGGGGCATCAAGTGCAGTGCGGAGAATGCCGTAAAAGGAAGCATAGGCGTCGATGCAACCCTGAGAGCCACAACGGCACAGCGGACCTTTGGGGTCGTGGCACGAGTGGCTGAAGGCTGGTGCGTAATGTTCACTCATTTCGCCGTTAACCGGGCGGGTTAGTCCCAAACCGATCGTGCTACCCAGTGAAAGGCAAACCAGCGTTCGCGACCCTTGATACAGCCGTTCGGACACCAGCGAGGTTTCATGGATCAGACGCAGGCGGTCCCCGAGGTCATTGAAGGCTTTGCCAAAATCAATGGTTTGGTTTCCAAACGAAGCAGACCACAGCAACGCCTTTGACTTGCTCGATATAATTCCCTTCATCGACAAGGTAACAGCAGCCAGATCGGTTAGCTTTTTGTCCGCTCGTTCAGCCATGCGGTTCAGACCCTGCCGGATCAACTGGATAAACTCAGACCCAGAGGATTCCGACCGGGGACGCGCCAGCGAAAAGCGGTCTTTCAGCGTTCCGGCGAAGTCGATCAGTGAGAACTCAACCTCGTCTGACGCGATCCGAACAAGGGCGGCAAGGGCCAGATCGCCGTAAAGCTGGAAGTGCACTTTTGGTCTGCCACGACCAGAAGGCGGCGTTCCCTGCTGCTTGGTAATCACACCTTCATCAACGAACTCATTCAGGATAACCGACACCGTTCCGGAGGCGAGGCCACTGCTGATCGACAGGTCACCATGAGTCGCTGACCCCGCCTCGCGCAGTCTTTTCAAGACAAGCGCGCGGTTGTGATGCCTCAATCCTTCTGTCGTATAAGCGAGCAAAACTGGTTCCGCTTCAGGTGGTTTGTGTTCAGGTATAGCTTTAATCGGGACGCAGTATAGCAGCAAAATAATTTATTTCGAGAGTCGAATTGACATGAAAACATTCTTGTGTAGTTTTTCTTCAAGAGTCGGATTAATTCGACTTGGGCGCTCTCGTGGGAGAGGGCGGTGACATTACATTGTGTCTGGGAGGACATCATGAACTCGTTTATCAAACTCGCGTTGGCGGCGACTGCTGCCTCTACCGTGGTCTCAGCGACCGCTCTTGCTGACGGCCTGACCATCGGCGTTTCCTGGTCCAACTTCCAGGAAGAGCGTTGGAAGACCGACGAAGCAGCTATGAAGGCTGCCATCGAAGCAAATGGCGACCGTTACATCTCCGCCGATGCTCAGCTGTCCGCTTCCAAGCAGCTTTCCGACGTGGAAAGCCTGATCGCACAGGGTGCAGACGCGCTGGTGATCCTGTCTGTAGACAGCGGTTCCGTCGGTGCAGCTGTTGATAAGGCTGCTGCTGAAGGTATTCCGGTACTGGGTTACGACCGTCTGATCGAAGACGACCGTGCTTTCTACCTGACCTTTGACAACAAAGAAGTTGGTCGCGTGATCGCGCGCTCCATTTACGCTGAAGTGCCAAACGGCAACTACGCTATCATCAAGGGCGACAAGGGCGACCCTAACGCTCTGTTCCTGCTCGAAGGCATGATGGACGTTCTGAGTGATGCTGTAGCAT
>JBMTIF010000044.1:0-9867 GCA_049437045.1 Alphaproteobacteria bacterium
CAGGGACCCGTCCAGCCCAGCCGCAGCAACGGCCCGCAGAGCCGAAGATTCAGTCAAGCCTTTCACCAGCTTGGTGTTGCTTTCACCCTCCAGAAACGCGGCCATTTCCATTGGATCGAAATCCTCTGGCAACGCTTCGAGTTCGAAGGGTCGTTTGCTCGATTGCTCTTTTGTCATTATCCCCGGGCCTCCGTTTCTTTCCTGGCCTCATAAGCGTCTCGCAGCTTGGTCAGCGCCTTGTGCTTGGCGCTTCTGACCGTTTGGGCCGCGATACCCAACCTTGTTGCAATGTCCTCGACGTCCATGTCTTCGTCAAACATGAGCTTGAGGATCACCCGTTGACGATCCGACAATCCGGCATCACCGATTTCCTCTTCCACCGCTTGCAAAGCCGTTTCAGACTGTCCGATGACCTCGAATGCCTGAGTTGATCGCTCGTCCGCCAAAGCCCCGGCATGATCGTCAATGTCCTCCGATTGAGGACGCCGACGACGCAGCCAGTCAATGGCGGTCGAACTCGCAACCACACGAAGGAAAGTGGTGAGCTTGGCCCGCTCTGGGTCAAACTTCTTGAGCAAGGCGAAATCCTGCTTTGAAAGCCGAATGAAGACTTCCTGCCCGACATCTTCCATGTCGTGCGGATCTCCACGCAGCCCGTAGCGCCCAAACGTCTGGCGTACGACGTGCAGAACGAGACCGGCATGGTCCTGACAGAAGGCCTGCCAGGCACGCGGTTCACCTTGTCGAAGTGCTTCGAGCATTCTGGCGCGATGTTCCCTTGCTTAACAACCATCTAGAATGGTCGAACAACTGTCCTTCAAGGGTATTTACGGCAACAATCCGGCAAACATCCCCGCTCAGGCAGATTTTGGTGGAAAAACAACCAAACACGCTTCGGCGTTGCCCAGCCGGTAACAGCCTTGGATCATCTTTTCCGCGCCGTCGTAGGGTAAATCCAGGCCTTCAGCCATCGACAGATAGGCGTAACCGTCCGAAGCCAGTGCATCGAGCAGCACGGGATAATCCACCGGCGCGCCAGCCAACTCATGCAAACGCGCAAACCATCGGCCGCCCTGAGTGGCGAAAGCAGGCTCCAGCGATAACCACGCCCGCTCGGTCATCAGGCGACGGGGCCGAAACGCCATGTAGCGTTCGGGCGAGATCGTCGCCGCACCTTCCGGCGCTTCCCAGACAAAGGGCACGCCTGTATGCCGTTCGGGCAAAATGGCATCATAAAAGGCCCGGATGTGGTCATGATCCGACAGTGTGGACATCTCCCACCGCACAAACCGCGTTTCGCCCCAACTGGTTGGAGTCTGTAACATAGCCGACAGTAGCGCTCGACCCAGCCCCAGTTTGCGCCACTCTTCGGTGACAAACAGATCACCCAGATAGTAACCAGGCAGCTCAGGCGTTGCTGAACCACGCCCACCCAGAGATTCCATCCCCAAAACATAGCCGACAGACTCGTCCTGATGGTAGGCGATGTACACCGTCAGATACTGCAGCGCCTTGAGCAAAACCGCTTCATCCGTCACCGCGCTTGGCGGCTCACCGCTTTCAATCGCAAACTGCTTGATCAGATGGGTGAGCTTGCGAACATCCTTGATGCCTGCGCGCTTGACGATCACTTCCATCCTTCCCGCAGGTCTCATCGTCCTGCAGACCCGTCAAAGACCAAAGCATGCCAACCGTTGCCCTCACGCCTTAACGTGTTTTTGGCCTCTTCGATGTCGAGATTGCCGGGACATAGCGCCTTGCACTGCGCCCAGAACGCCGGGCTGTGATCCATGTGTTTGAGGTGCGCGACCTCATGCGCGACGACGTACTCCCGGATCAGGTCATCGGCGAAAATCAGCCTCCAGCAGAAGTTCAGACCGGCTTTGGACGAACAGCTGCCCCAGCGTGTTTAGGTATCGCGAACCCGCAACGACCGAAAAGGAATCCCCAGCTGTTCTGACAAGCGTTCCGCCCGCGCCTTGAGGTCTTCAGAGGCCTGGGAAATCAAGTAGCGCTGCAGCCGCAAAACCGGCTCACCCCGGGCTGGAAGGACGATTTCCCCCTGCTCATTCGGGGCGATGGTTCGGGCGTTTTCATCAATGACGACCCGGTAATCCTTCCCTCGGAACGGGATAACACTGCCCTCACGCACCACTTGCGCCGACGGGCGAGTCTCGACCTGGCGCTCCAGCCATTCGCGGTTGCGGACCAAAAAGGCACGAACCGTGTTCGAATCAACATGATGCGGAGCGGAGATTTTGATCAGGCTTTTGTTGGTGTCGATGCGCATCGTCAGACGCCGTGCTCTTTTGAGACGGTTAACAGAAACGTCGAAAGTCCGGTTGGCGACTTCCACCGCTTCGGGATCGCGAAATAGCGCTTTGGTGATCAAATCAATCTCTAAGAAAGGTTAACTTTGTTGTTTGGAACCTTGGCCTTCTTTTGCACCAATTCGCTGCATTTCCATAGCTAAAAGTCTCTGTTTTCGCTTTACGCCCCAGCGGTAACCGCCAAGAGCGCCGTCGCTGCGCACAATGCGGTGACATGGGATCAGCAGCGAAACTTTGTTGGTCGCGCAGCCTTTGGCCACAGCCCGTTGACCAGCCTCCATCCCCATTTCCAGTCCCAGATCGGCGTAAGACAGAACGCCGCCGGTGGGAATGGCCAGAAGAGCTTGCCAAACCCGGCGTTGAAAAGCTGTCCCTTGCACGTCCAAGGTTAGCTGTTGGCTGGGCAGTTTGCCCGTTTCCAAGTGCGCAACCACGTCTTCGAGAACCGCCCGCAGACCAACCTGGTCGCGGCTTAACCGGTCTGCGCTTCTGAACTCTGATTTCAGCTCAGCCTGAAGACCCGCATCGCTGTCGCCAAAGGCAAGAAAACACAATCCCACCTCAGTGGTTGCGACCAGCAAGCGTCCAATCGGGCTGCTCACAATGTCAAAGCTGATGGCCGCACCCTGCCCGTGCTTGGCGTAAGAAGCCGGCGACATGCCCAGCAGAAAACCACTCTGCTCGTAGACACGGCTCGGGCTGCCATACCCGGCGGCGTAAATGGCGTCGGTCACGTTCATCGTGGCCTTGAGGTTGGCACGGAAAGCCTGCGCGCGCTTTTCTGCGCCATAGTCCCAAGGCGATATCCCGACGGCACGGGTAAACGCCTTTTGCAACTGTGTTGGCGAGGTGCCCAAGTCAGCCGCGAGCACTTTCAGCGAGAGCTGACCGGGTTTGTCGATTTCCGTGATCCGCTGCTCGATGAGGTCGGCCGCTTGCTGCGCCAAAGCGACGTCGGCGCTATTTTCTGCACTCTGACGGACCATCGGCCTCCCTTTCTTGCGCTGGCTTGCTGTCGATCCCGATTAGCCTAGCCCAGAGATGTCCTCGAAACCCTCCGAATCTTGCGCCCCCTAGCCGCGTTCGTCTTCGCCCAGCGCGGACCCGTTGGCAAAACCCCAGGGTTTGCGCGGACTGAGGTTAACGTACCCGGTGCGCCAGGCGCGCTTGGTTTCGCCTTCGCCGTACTCAACCCAGTCAAACCGGCTGATCGAACAATTATCCACGCCGACAGACAGCGCCTTGTCCGGCGCAAGGCCCATTGCAATTGAGGTCATGGCGCGAATGACCCCGCCGTGGGCAACGCAGACAATATCCTTGCCCCGGTGCTTTTCGGTCCACTCAAGAACGCCTTGCTGAACACGCTCAATAACATCGATGAAGCTTTCGCCCTGAGGTGGACGATATTCGGCTGTGGTGTGCCAGAACGGATGTTGCTCACCGCCGGGCAGCGCCTCATCCCACGTCAGGCCTTCCCAATCGCCCAGCCCCTGCTCGGCGAAACGACCGTCTTCGGTGCTTTTGATCTGCGGGTAGCCTTCGCGAATAATGGCATCGCGGGTTTTGTGGGTTCGGCCTGCGGTGCTGGTCAGCCAGACAACATCCTGACCCCGCGGCAAAGCCCGAGCTGCCGGCGTGAACATATGTGTTTCACTGACATCCACAGGCATGTCTGACGCGCCGTAGACGATGTGGTTTGGATTGATGACCGGTGCATGCCGCACCCAGAACCAACGCGTGACAGTAGCCATGAAATTCGTTCACCCTTCAAGTCTCAGGAAATCAAAGAAAGCGCGGCGCCATAAAAGGCCAGCTCTGTCAGCATTTGTGTCGCGCCGCACACGTCGCCAGTAACACCGCCGTATTGCCACCTTGCAAAAACAGCAAAGGCCGCCGCCACAACCACGGCCCAGACCGTTCCAACCAGAACGACCATGCCGGCCAAAGGCACCAGCGCAACCAGTACCGCACAACCAAAGGCAAGGGCCAGAACACCGGTAAACAGCGACGGACGCTCAGCGCCCAAACCCGTTGTGTTGGCAGCAGGCAGGACAGCCCAGATCATCGTCATCAGCGCGCGTGAAACGACACTGGCACCAATCACACTGGCCAAAACCAGACACCAGTTGAACCCTTCCACCAAAGCCACAAAGAACGCCAGCTTGAGCGCTGCCATCAGGATCAGCGCGAGAACGCCGAACGTACCCAGCCGACTGTCCTTCATGATCGCCAGCTTGCGCTCGCGCGTGCCGCCGCCCAAGCTATCCGCCACATCGCCCAAGCCATCTTCGTGCAGAGCGCCGGTCAGCAGGATTGAGGCTCCGAGCACCAGAACTGCCACCAAAACCGGGTGCAGGCCTACAAGGGTCAGCAGGCAGAGCAAAACGGCCAGCACTGCCCCGATCAGCAGACCTACAAGCGGAAACGCCCATGCGGCGCTAGAAGCGGTAATATGGTCGCGAAAAAGGAATGACGGCAGTGGAATTCGCGTCAGAAACGCAAGGCTGGTGCTCAAGCTGCCCAATGCCGTCCGCCAACTCATCCGTTATACCTCTTTCACTCGATGACTGAATCGTTCCACCGCTTTACCGCGAAGTTGATTGCATGACCACAGAACAAAACCCCGTCGCCTCCCTTGCCGAAATCCGCGACCTGCGTCCAATCCTTCCAACAATTGATAACGCCGCGGTTGAGGCTGCAATGGCGCGGAATGCCATTTTGACCAAGCCCGCAGGTGCCTTGGCGGATCTCGAGGATATAGCGATCTTCATGGCAGGTTGGCAGGGCAAGGAAATGCCGACCGTCAACCACCCGCGCACAGCAGTCTATGCCGGCAACCATGGCGTCGCGGCTTTGGGCGTTTCGGCTTTTCCTGCGGAAGTCACGGCGCAAATGGTGCTGAATTTCCAGTCCGGTGGCGCAGCAGTGAACCAGCTGGTCGGCGACCTCGACGGCGACCTGATGGTGTACGAAATGGCTTTGGACCAGCCCACTGAAGACTTCACTCAGCGCCCTGCCATGAGCGAACAAGAATGCGCGCAGGCCATGTCTTACGGCATGATGGCTGTCGAGCCGGGCATCGATCTGCTCATGCTCGGAGAAATGGGCATTGCCAACACGACCTCAGCAGCCGCGATTTATCACGCGCTGTACGGCGGAGAAGCTGAAGACTGGACCGGTCCGGGTACAGGCGTAGAGGGCGACGCCCTGACCAACAAAATCAATGTTGTGCGCAAAGGTGTCGAACTGCACCGCGACGCGGCGCAAGACGGCCTTGAAATCCTGATGCGGCTGGGCGGTAAGGAGATTGCCGCGATTGCAGGCGCAATTCTGGCTGCGCGCATGGGCCGTGTGCCGGTGATCCTCGATGGCTATATCTGCTGCGCCGCTGCGGCCTGTCTGCATGCTTGGGCACCAGAGTCCATCGACCACTGCCTTGCCGGGCACCTGTCGGTCGAAGGCGCCCATCGCGAGGTACTGACCCGTCTTGGAAAGAAGCCTATTCTCCAGCTGGGAATGCGCTTGGGCGAAGGGTCCGGTGCGACCTTGGCCGCTCAAGTGGTCCGGTCCGCCTGCAACCTGCACCGTGGCATGTCGACCTTTGAAGACGCAGGGGTGAGCGAAAGCGTTCACTGAGGATAAAGGCCTTTCCTTTTCCGATAATCCTGACAGCTTAGGGGCATGACAACCGTTACGCCCCTGAATGGAATTTCTGATCAACTCGAAGCCACGCGCGGGTTGGTTTCTTTTCGCATTGTCACCGCGATGCGCTGGATCGCCATTGCCGGACAGGCCGCTGCGGTGATGGTGGTCTACTTCGCTATGGGCTTTCAGCTGCCTGTTGGCTTCGCGATGGTCCCAATCTCCATTAACATCATCGTGACCATATGGGCCTGGCAAGGCCGGCGCAGCCGCGGTCGTGATGCGCTTTGGCTACGGGATCAAGAAGCCGGGCGATATCTGGCCTGGGACTTGGCACAGTTGGGCATCCTTCTGTGGCTGACCGGTGGCGTATCCAATCCGTTTGCGATCATCATTCTCGCGCCAGTGACGGTCTCTGCGTCCATTCTCAAGCGCTCAACAACGTCGATACTGGCCTTTCTTGCCATCGCTATCGTCACGCTGCTGGCACTGACCTCGCTGCCGCTTCCGTGGTCGACTGAGCCCGTGATCTTCCCTGTCACCTTCACCGGCGCAATCTGGGCTTCGCTGGTGCTCTCCATCCTGTTTGTCGCGCTCTATGTTTCGTGGCTGGCTCAGCGTGCACGGGACATGTCAGATGCGCTTACAGCTTCACAACTCGCTTTGGTGCGGGAGCAGCGAATGTCGGCTCTGGGTGGTTTGGCTGCGGCGGCTGCGCATGAGCTGGGATCGCCGCTGTCCACAATTGCCGTAGTGTCCAAAGAACTGCTGCGCGACCTGCCGCCCGGTTCGGCTCACGCCGAAGACGCGGCCCTGCTGGTGCAGGAAACCAAGCGCTGTCGGGACATTCTGGTGGAGTTGGAACAGCGCAATGCCGGACCACCAGACAGTGACGACCCTTACCACCACCTGCCGGTTTCAACCCTGTTGGAAGTCGCGGCCCATCCGCACCAGCAGGATCGGGTCACGGTGACGATCCTCGCCGATCCCATCCACGAAGACGACGATGAAGACGAGCGGGCAACCTCGGACATGGAGGAGCTTGACGTCTCCCTGCTCGACCAGCCGACAATTCCGCGTCGGCCAGAGTTGATCCACGGTCTCGGGAACTTCATCCAGAACGCTATTCAGTTCGCAGATTCTGAAGTCATCCTACAGGCCACCTGGACAGAGGATACTCTTAAGATCCTGATCCGCGACGACGGACCGGGTTTTGACGCCGCCGTTCTCGGACGATTGGGTGAACCCTACGTACAGGGTTCCGCTCAACGCACGCGCGCCAAACGCGCGCATCAGCAGCAGGGAAAAGAGAGCGGAATGGGACTTGGTGTTTTCATTGCACGCACTCTGCTCGAACACACTGGTGCCACCCTCGACTTTACAAATCGTCGCAGAGGGGGCGCATCGGTTGCTGTTGAGTGGAACCGACATAGTTTAAGCGGTGAAAGTTAATTTCTGCGCAGAAAATCCCAGTAACCGGATCGCGCGGAGAACCAAGAGAAAACGGAATGTCTGCGACTATTTCCATAGAGTCGACGGAAGCAGCAGCACTTCAGGGCGATGTAGATCGCAGCCTGCTGATCGTTGACGATGATACGCGTTTTGCCGAACGCCTCGCCCGCGCCTTGGAGCGTCGGGGGTTTGAGCCGGTGACCGCTAATACGGTGCGAGACGGCAAGGAAGCAGCGTCGCTGAGCCCTCCTGCCTTTGCCGTCGTTGACCTGCGACTTGACGACGGCAATGGTCTGGACGTGGTCACCGCCCTGACCGAAGCGCGCCCGAACAGCCGCGTGGTTGTTCTGACAGGCTACGGCAACATTGCCACTGCGGTTTCAGCGGTGAAACTTGGCGCTCACGACTATTTGCCAAAACCTGCCGACGCCGATGTGATCGAAGCTGCGCTCCTGTCCGGTGATGGGCTGCTGCCGCCACCGCCTGAGTTTCCCATGACAGCTGACCGCATTCGTTGGGAGCATATCCAGCGGATTTACGAGCAGTGCGATCGCAATGTGTCGGAAACGGCGCGCCGCCTGCGGATGCATCGGCGCACCCTGCAGCGGATCCTGAACAAGTACGCGCCGCGCGTATAGACGACCCGCAGAGCCACTACAGCACTGAACGCTCGCGGACCAATCGGTCTGCGGCGTTGGTGGCGTATTTCATCAGCAACGCCCGTCGCCTTGCACTGGGCAAGGGGTCCGTAGACTTGGGCGGGCGCATCTCAAATGCCTCGAAATTATCGGCAAGAATGACCCCAACGTCGCTTGGCAGCTGTGGCAGGGGGAAATCCGGGTCAACAGCAAAGCTGAAGCGGTCACAGAACCCGAGGTATTCCTGCCATTTCTGGTCAACGCGATAGTCGTCAAGGCACGATTTGATCTCGATGGCCCAAAACTGACCCTTGGTTGAGAGGCCCATGACATCGACCCGCCGCCCGGTCGGCAGCGTAAACTCTGGCAAGACAGACCACCCCAGAGCATGAAAATGCCCAATAACGCCTTTCAGGATCCGCGACGTGATATCCACCCGCGAAACACCATAGCCCACACCCAGGCCCAGTTTGGTTTGAGTCGCACTTGCCAGTGCATCGAAGTCATCGGAATTGGACATAATCTAAGTATGAACCAGTTTTGTTCTCCACATCAATGGCTCAGTCTGCCCATATTTTATTCAACTCCCCCACAAAGGTGCGGTTTTTGGAAGCACTTGCAGCCGCCTAACTACAGTCGTCGCCAACGCTGTCCATATTGAGGTTGTGGCTTTGGAGTATTGGACACGTGGTAGCTGAACATTCCGCTGGAACCCCGGCAGTCGTGAAATGGTTTAACCCAACCAAAGGCTTTGGTTTTGTTACGCCGAGTGAAGCAAGCGCTGACGCCCTGCTGCACGCCAGTGTCCTTGCCAAGCAAGGGAAACGCTGGCTGCAGGAAGGCACACGTGTCGAAGTGCTGCTTGAAGAGGGGCCGAAAGGTCTCGTTGTCTCCGAACTGCTCGCAATTGAAGAAACCGACGTTGAAAACGATGGTGCTGATGATGGCGAGTGGATCGAAGCAGAGGTCAAGTTCTTCAACTTCGCCAAAGGATACGGCTTCGCCGTGGTCGGTGAGGACGAAGACAGCGCGCACGACGTGTTTTTTGACAGCCGTGCGCTTGCTCAGGCAGATCTCGACCCGCCCCGCCCCGGAGATCGGTTCAGCGTTCAGCTGACCCAGCGCCCACAGGGACGTGCTGCTGGTCGCATCAAAGCGCTTTAACCCAATCCTCGATCCGGTCGAGCGCCTCCGCAATGTTTTCCATTGAATTCGCGAACGACAGCCGGATGTAGTCGGAACCGGCATCCCCGAAAGAGGTTCCTGCGATGGTTGCGATTCCTAAATCTTCGAGCCAGATGTCCTGGACCTGCCGCGACGGCATCCCCAAAGCACTGATATTTGGAAACGCGTAGAACGCGCCCTTGGGCTTTGCGGCGCTGATACCGGGCATGGCATTGAGCCGCTGATGCACCAAATCGCGGCGATCCTGAAACGCTTGGCGCATCTCATCAACCGCATCCTGCGGCCCGTCCAACGCAGCTTGTGCGGCGAACTGGGCGGGGGCATTGACGCAACTGTGTACGTTGATCGCGAGTTTCGTCGCTGGACCGATCATGGAACTGGGCCAAATCCCCCATCCCAGACGCCAGCCTGTCATCGCATAGGTTTTGGACCAGCCATCCAGAACGATCAGCCGATCCCGAAGCGCCTCGAACTGCAGCAAGGTCTGGTGCTTCCGCCCATCAAAGTGAAGGCGGGAATAGATTTCGTCAGACAGGACCGCGCAGTTGGGAAATTTCTCAAGCCCGTCAACCAGCTCCTGAACCTCGCTTTCCAGGTTCGACCCGCCGGTTGGATTGCCG
>JBMTIF010000045.1:0-9802 GCA_049437045.1 Alphaproteobacteria bacterium
ATTCTCGGGTGCGCAGGTCTGTCGCAACTGGCCACGACCATCAGCGATAAGTTCGGTGTGCCCGTTATTGAACCCATAGCAGCCGCCACCAAGCTGGCTGAAGCGACTTGTGCGCTCGGGCTAAAAACCAGCAAGTCCGGCGGCTGGACACCGCCCCGCGACAAAGTGCGGACCTGAGCCACATGGATTTGCGTTTCTTCGAGATTTATCGAAATCCTGAGTACCTGCTCCTTTTGGGCAAAGGCGCGCTTTTCAGCGCAAGCCTCACGGTTCTTGCCGCCCTTTGTGGCCTTGTCCTTGCCTTCGGCCTGGCTGCAATCCGCTATGGCCGAGTACCGGTTCTGGAGTGGATTGCCGCAGCTTATGTGGAGTTCATCCGCAATACCCCGCTGATCGTGCAGCTTTTCTTCATCGCTTTCGGATTGCCACTGCTGCTGGGGTACGAATGGCCATTCTGGGCGCATGCGCTGCTTTCCTTGAGCATCAACTTTTCCGGCTACTTTGCGGAAATCCTGCGTGCCGGTCTCGAAGGTACCGGCAAAGGCCAACGAGAAGCGGCGCGCGCGCTGGGACTCAAGCCACCGGTGACATTCTTTCTGGTCATCACACCGGTTGCCGTTGCTTCCATGTTTGCCAGTTTGAACAGCCAGTTCATCTTTCTGTTCCTTACCACCGGGATCATCTCTGAAATCGGCGTTGCGGACCTGACTCAGGCCGGTCTCTATATCGACAGCCGCACCTTCCGCACCTTTGAAGTCTTTCTGGTTCTGACCGGGCTCTACATCCTCATATCCATGTTGTTCAAAACGGCTCTGGCCCTGATTGAGCGCTGGCTGTTCCCGTGGAAGTTCGTCCGATGAAAGAGCTTCTGGTCGATCTGCTTGGCAAGCCCGAGGGCATTGTCCTGTTTCAGCTGATCATGGCAGCCCGGTTCACTGTCTTGCTCTCTGCCATGGCGTTTATTGGGGGCGGCATCGTTGGTGCGTTGATCTGTACCGCTCGGGTCAGCCCGGTGCAGTGGCTGAGCCGCATCGGTGGCGCTTATGTCTGGCTGTTCCAATCCACGCCCCTGCTCATGCTTTTGTTCATCATCGGACTGGGTCTACCAAAGTTCACCGGTTGGGATGTCGACCCATGGACAGCAGCGGGGCTGTCCTTGACCCTCTATGCCAGCGCCTATCTCGCTGAGGTCTGGCGAGGGGCCATTGCAACCATTGGGCAAGGCCAATGGGAAGCCGGACGAGCGCTGGGGCTAACGTTCCTGCGCACCTTGCAACTCATCATTTTCCCCCAAGCCTTGCGCGGTGCTCTCGCCCCCACAGTAGGTTTCATGGTGCAAATCATCAAAGGAACCTCGCTGGCGTACATCATCGGGTTCCACGACCTGATGAGCGTTGGAAAACGTTGGGCCAATGCTGCCGTTCCGGGCACTGAGCCTTTTGTCATCTACCCCCTGCTCGCGCTGTTCTACTTCGCGCTGTGCTTCCCGCTTTCACTCTATTCTCGTCGGCTTGAAGCCCGGCTTGGATCGGCGGTTTCGTCACCGGTTGCCGCCTAAAATCACCTCCAAACCAAAGGAACTTAACCTCATGAAATCCTTGAAACTCTTACTTTCCGGTCTCGCGCTGAGCGTTACCACCACCACGGTCGCACAGGCTGAACTGTCCGACATTTTGAGCTCTGGTACCGTCAAGATTGCCATTCCTGAGAACTTCGCACCCTTCGGCTCTCTGGGCATCGAAGGCGAATATGAAGGATACGACGTGGACGTCGCCAAGCTGATCGCATCTGACCTTGGTGTGGAACTGGAATTGGTCCCCGTAACCTCCAAGCAGCGCATTCCCTTCCTCGAAACCGACAAGGTTGACCTGGTGATCGCAACCATGGGCGCGAACCCCGGTCGGGCAAAGTCGATCTGGTTCTCCGCAGCCTATGCGCCGTTCTTCTCAGGTGCTTTCGCAGCCAGCACCATCGACGTTGATGGTCCAGAAGACCTCGCTGGCCTCAAAGTTGGTCTCACGGGTGGCACGCTCGAAGATCTGGAACTGACCGAAAGCGCACCAGCAGGAACCGAGATCATCCGCTTTGGCGACAACGCTGCGACACGCGCCGCCTTCCTGTCGGGTCAGATCGATGTGCTGGTAACCGGCAACACGGTTGCTGCAGGCCTGTCCGAAGAAGATCCGTCACTGGATATTGAGACCAAGTTCATCATCAAGGAATCCCCTGCGTTCATCGGTGTGAAAAAGGGTAACTTTGACCTGCTCCAGTGGGTGAACGTGTTCATCCTGCACAAAAAACTGGGCGGCGACCTGAACGAAATGTCCGAGAAGTGGCTGGGTCAGCCGCTGCCGGCACTGCCAACGTTCTAATCGACCACGGCATCAGACAAAGAACAGCGGCGCAGGAATACCCTTGCGCCGCTGTTTTCTTTCAAGCCTCCAGCATCTGTAAATTCAAGGTCTCATTCAGCGGCATATTCAAGATCGCTTGCCCAACCTCCAGCCGTCCACCGCAGGCATTCAGCTTGGCGAGGACGTCGTCGTCTGTCATCGGCTGCTCGTCCCCGCCCGGGGTCATGCTGGTTTCGTGCTCAATCCACCGACCCGAGTTGAGCCTCACTCGAACCTTCTCGGGTGTGAGGGCCATCAATTGATCTGGCGGCACAAGCGGCAAGGGATAGAGGTCCAGCTCCACCAAGGCGCAAAGACGTTGCCGCTCGGGGTCCAGAAACCGGGTTTCGGTAAAGTCCGCAGGTTCAACCTGCCCTGTCAGCAATCCTGTAACGGTGCAGTAAACAGCTGAAAACCGAGCTTCATTCGATGTCGACGGAGCCAGAAACCCACTGACGCGGTGAAACGGCTCCGGCATGCGAATGATGATACGGTCAATGGTTTCATCCGCCTTGATTTGCGGTGCAAGAACCCGCGAACAGGCAATCACCCGATGGGAGTACGAGCAGCACGGCCAGAACTTTCTGGCGACTGGAAATTCTAGGGTCGCCTCGCCTTCTCGCATGGTGTCGACGACCGCTTCAAATCCCATCGACGTCGCCGTTCCATACATGCTCATCAACCCCTGATGAGCATCCCAGATGTCGACGTTTCCAGTTGCACCCGCTTTGGCCAGCATGGCTGCCCGTAGTCCAGCCTCTGCCGCGAGCCCCGCATGAAGCGCCTTTGCATCGAAGCCAAACTGCGCCTTCATACCGGCTGATGAACTGGTCGCCAAAGCCATGGCATGGGCTGCTCGCTCTGGCGTGTGACGCAGCAGTCGACTGCAGGCGGCAGCCACCCCAATCGGTCCAAGGGTCGCTGTTGCGTGCCAGCCTTTCTCGTAATGGCCATAACCCAGCGCCAAGCCCACGCGCACAATCGCCTCGTACCCGACCACCCAGGCATCGCAAACTTCACCAATGGAGACCTGAAACCTTTGCGCCAAAGCCAGCAGCGCACTGAAAATGGGGGCACTGACATGGGTGGAACCGGGGATTTCGTAATCATCAAAATCGAGCGCGTGGGCGCGCGCGCCATTGATCAGTGCTGCGCCATACAGCGACCGCCCCATGCCCCCACCCGCAGGAATCACGACCCCGGCGTCACCTGTGTCTTCCAGCGCCCGAACCGCCACCACAGACTGGCGCTGATCCGCACCTGCAATCATGCAGGCGTAAGTGTCGACCAGACTGATCCGTGCGGCCCATGATGCGGTTGGCGCTTGAGAAAGAAGTGGCTGACAGGCCCAGTTCGTAAATTTCTGCGGAAAAGTTTGAACTGAAACTGTCATGGCCAGGACTGCTCCTAAAACACAGACTGTGCGGTCATGGCCAAAGCCCCATCACCACGCCGTGCCCACAGATCGATCCCGTCACGACCGCGACGTCCCTCCAGGTGAAATGCCCCTAGACCCGACAACGGCGCAGTCCCTCGGAAAGAGAACTCTTTTGCCGCCAGTCCGGTTTTTTGCTGCGCGAGATTAACCAGCAGGGTCGCCGTTAGCGGGCCATGGAAAACCAAACCCTCGTAGCCCTCAATTTCGCGGGCATAGGTGCTGTCGTAATGGATGCGATGCCCGTTAAAGGTCAAAGCCGAGTAGCGAAAGAGCATGACTTCCGATGGCTGTACCACTTGGGAAAACTCCGCACCGTCGGGCGCGGATGCCGGCTGAACCTGCGGCGCGTCTGGGCGTGGGTCTTCGCGATAGACGATGTCGTGTTCTTCGGTCATGCACAGATTGCCGTTTTGGTGGACTTCGTGCGCAACCGTGACAAAGCACAGTGGACCGGATCGACCGTCCTTCTGGACAATACTCTTGATGGTGGAGGTTTTGGTCGCTGCCTGACCAATGATCAGCGGTTGGCGAAAGACAAAACGTCCGCCAGCCCACATGCGCCGTGGAAGACTGACAGGCGGCAAAAACTCGCCCTTTGCGGGGTGACCGTCGCGGCCCAGAGTTCCCATGCGCTTGGCTTCGAGGAAAAACAGCCAGTGCCAGAGCGGCGGCAAGGCATCGCCCTCGTCAAGGCTTGGCTCAAGGTCCAGTGTTGCCTGCATAAAGCGGCACGGTTGAGCGTGTAAAACGTCTTCGCGCTTTTCGCTGCGCCCGATCCAATCGTCTAAACCAGACAAATCCAACAGCTCCCAATACCATTACGCTAGGGAGGCTAAGTGTTGTCCTGCTCTTAGGCAAGCCGCCGCACCGTCTGCGACAAGCATGTCGCTCAGGTAGCACAAAGGCGGGCTTAAGAATGGGCTTTGGTCCCCAAGGTTCAGTCCCGCGCGCCGGTCAATCTTTCCTGATCGGTCGCCGGTGCAAGTCCGCCAATGGGTGGATTGGTGTCGAGGTTGAGCGGAAAGGCGTAGCCCTCGGCCGTCGAAGCGATGACAGCCCGCCGCTCGATATCGGAAAGAGATGCAGCTGCCAACGCAGGTTCAACAGCCGCGAGCATGGCGGTGCGGTCGATGGTTTCCATCGTCCGGCCAAAGGCAGAAGATACCTGAAACAGGTTCACCAGTCGCTCAACATCAGGCGTTCGGTTCTCGCCCGCCGCATGGAAGGTTGCCGGGTTGAACCACAGCAAGTCCCCCTTCTTCAGCGGAACCTGCACAAACCGCTCCTCAAAGACATCACGGAAGGCTTGTTCGTGGTAGGCAAGATAGCCCAATTCGTACTTCTGGCTGTGCGGCAGTAATTTGGTTGGCCCAGCTTCAACCGGAATATCGACATGGGCGATGGCGCCCTGAAGGGTCAATGCAGCCGTCAACAGATGCGCGTGAAGCGGGAACTGTGCGGACTGGTCCTGCGCCATGAAACCGAGGTGATAGTCCCGGTGCGCCGTTTGCGGCTTTCCGCCGGGATGCACCAAATTGACCTGCGCGGTCATCTGATAGCGTGGCCCCAACCACGCTTCGGATGCGGCGGCGATCCACGGGTTGGCATAATAGCGGATGAAGCTTTCTGGCGCGGCAAGCGCGTGCTTCTCCAGACTGTTCCACAAACGGTCATTCAATCCAGCCGCAGCAAAGTGGTCCCCGCCTCCCCCCGAAGCGGCGGCTTTTTCCTGTGCGATCAGATCGAACAGGACGGCGGAGGACTCATCAATGATTGAACCATCTGGCGTTGCGCCTGAAATGGCGAAACAGCCAGCGCCGTTCATCAGCACATCGGCCCACTCGTCCAGCAGCTCAGCCCGATCCGGTCCGGTTTCAAGCCGTCCGCCCAAGGCTGTCGCGTCGTAAATCGGAACCCCGCTTTCCATCGAAGACGCCAAAGCCGGTTTGCTCGACGGGGTATCAATGAGAGTCTTGAAGGCTTCTAAATCAAGCGAAGCCGCAGATAGTCTTTTCGTGTTCATCATAGCGTTGCATCTGGCATAGGTGTTGTCTTACCGAACTCGAAACTGGCGAAATCCAGATCGCAGCCCTTGTCCGCCTGTTCAATGTGTTGCGCGACCATCCATCCAAAACCCCGCTCAAACCGTGGCTTAGGGGCGACCCACGCGGCACGACGCGCGGCAAGATCATCATCGCTGACGTGCAGATGGATCGAGCGCGCGGCTACGTCGATGGAGATCAGATCACCGGTTTCGACCAGCGCCAGCGGGCCACCGATGAAAGCTTCAGGCGCACAATGAAGGACACAAGCGCCATAGGATGTCCCGCTCATGCGTGCATCCGACAGGCGCACCATATCGCGCACACCCTGCTTCACCAGCTTGATCGGCAGCGGTAGCATTCCCCACTCCGGCATCCCCGGTCCACCGATGGGACCGGCATTACGCAGGATCAGAACCGTGTCTTCGGTCACGTCGAGTTCCGGGTCTTCGCAGGCTTTCTTGATGTCCGGATAGGAATCAAAGACCAGTGCCGGGCCGGTATGCTTATGGAATTTGGGATTGGCCGCAGCGGGCTTCATGACAGCGCCGCCGGGTGCAATATTGCCCTTGAGCACCACCAAAGAGCCTTCGGCGCTGACCGGATTACTGCGACGGCGAATGACATCATCATTGTAGATCTTGGCACCTTCAAGCCCCTCGCCCAACGTCTTGCCGCTGACTGTCAGGCAGTCGAGGTGCAGCAAGTCCGGCACCTCATTCAGCAAGGCGCGCAATCCACCGGCGTAGAAGAAATCTTCCATCAGATAAGTTTCGCCGCTGGGACGAATGTTGGCGAGAACCGGCGCTTTGGCTGACAGGGCATCGAACTCATCCAATGTAACGGGCGCACCAGCACGCCTGGACAGGGCGAGCAAGTGGATGATGGCGTTGGTTGATCCCCCCATGGCCATAGAGCCAATGACCGCATTCTCGAATGCTTTTCGGGTCTGGATGTCCGTTGGCTTGAGGTCTTCCCAAACCATATCAACAATCCGCCGACCGGTTGCCGCGGCCATCCGCTTGTGACCGCTATCAGCCGCAAGGATCGACGAAGCACCGGTCAGGCACATGCCCAGCGCATCAACCATGGCGGTCATGGTACTGGCCGTGCCCATCGTCATGCAGTGCCCGTAAGAGCGCGCGATGCCAGCCTCGACGTCCCGCCAATCGTCATCCGAGATGTTTCCAGCGCGTTTTTCGTCCCAGTACTTCCACGTATCCGACCCTGAGCCCAAGGGCTGACCGGCGTAGTTGCCACGCAACATAGGGCCAGCGGGGAAATAGATGGCAGGAACATTGGCCGAGGTCGCACCCATCAGCAGACCCGGCGTGGTCTTGTCACACCCGCCCATGAGCACCACACCGTCAATCGGATAGGTGCGGATTAGCTGTTCGGTCTCCATCGCCAGAAAGTTGCGATACAGCAGCGCCGAGGGCTTCATGAACGGCTCTGACAGTGACATGGCGGGCAGTTCCAGCGGGAAGCCCCCTGCCTGATAAATACCCTTCTTGATCTGCTGAACCCGCTCGGGAAAATGCGCGTGGCACTGGTTGATGTCCGACCACGTGTTGATGATCCCGATGACCGGCTTGCCTTCCCAATCCTCGAAACCGTAGCCAATCTGCAGCGCACGGCTGCGATGGCCAAAGGCGCGCAGACCGGGATCGGCCAGCCATTGAGCTGAACGCAGCTGATCGTAGTTCTTTCCGCTCAAGACAGTCTTCCCCCCGTTTGCCTTGTTACAGAGTACACAGGATCAATCGGTTGGCTTCGTTCCGCCATCGCGGATGAAGATGTGTTCTGAACGCGGGTCGTTGGTGAAACGCCATTTGCGCATCGGCCCGGCCATGACGTTCAGGTAATACATGTCGAACCCGTACGGCGCACCGCAGGGGTGATAGCCCTCGGGCACCAGCACCAGATCCCGATTATGCAGCGCCATGTTCTCGTTCAGGCTGAGATCATCGTTGTACACCCGCTGATACCCCCACGCCAGATCACCGGGATTGAGGCGGTGGTAGTAGGTTTCCTCCAGGTAGGTTTCAGCCGGGAAAGCATCAGTATCGTGCTTGTGGCTGGGGTAGCTGGACCAGTTTCCACTTGGGGTCCAGACCTCCGTCACCAGCAAGCTATCCGCCCAATCCCGTTCTTCCATCATGATGGCATTGACGTACCGCGTGTTCGCCCCTTTTCCGCGTGCTTCCAGCGGTGCGTCGTCGGGTTTGATAATCCGAATATCGCGGGGACCACCCTTCCACGGTGCCTTGCAGACTGCGACTTCGAGCGCGCCTTCGGCTGTTATCTCCCAGCCATGATCGCCGCCGGGCACGTACACTGCATAGCATTTCTCACGGCTGAAGATGTCCGTTCGATTGCCGATGGTGCCGTAGTCCTCACCATCAATCCGCAATCGACCCCGCCCCTCGATGACCACCAGCATGTGCTCATCTTCACCGGTTGCCGCCTGGGCGATTCCGCCATCGGTCAGGCGATGCAGATCAAAGCCAACGTATGCCCAGTTTGGGCAACGATCACTCAAACCAGTCCGATCAATCTTGTGAACCTGACCGGACTCGCCCTCCGGACGCATCAAAAGTGGCTGGCTTGAGCTCTGCTGGTTCATGCTTCCGCAAACTCCCGTTTGAGATCCGCCAACTCAGCACCACCGGCCATGAGTGCACGGACATTATCCATATCAATGGTATCACGATCACCGCTTGCAATGATCTTTCCACGGTTCAAGAACGCAAACCGGTCACCGACGAGCTTTGCATGCAAATCGTTGTGCGTGATGAAAACGATGGCCAGATCGCCTCGGTCTCTCACCCGTTTGATGGTGCGCAGAACTTCCAACTGCTGCTTCTGCCCCAATGCCGATGTCGGCTCATCGAGGATCAGGATTTTAGCACCGAAGTAGATGGCACGGGCAATGGCGAGGGTCTGGCGCTGACCGCCGGACATGGTCCCGATGGGCTGGCTTGGATCAGCAACATCAATCCCGATTTTGGCCATTTCTTCGCGGGTGATCCGGTCCATTTCCTGGAAATCCAGAAACCCTGCAAAATTGCTCAGCTCACGCCCCAGAAAGAAGTTCCGTGAAACGCTCATCAGTGGCTGCAGCGCCAGATCCTGATAAACCGTGCCGATGCCCACAGCAGCAGCGCCGCGCGGGGAGCTGAAGTTGACGACCTGCCCGTCAATCAGAATCTCACCCTCATCCCGGCGATAAACGCCGCTGAGGGTTTTGATCAGTGTCGACTTACCAGCACCGTTGTCACCCAACAGCGCTGTTACCTCGCCCTTGTAAACCTCAAAAGACACGTCCTTGAGCGCGATGATGTTACCGAAAAACTTGCTGAGGTTTCGGATTTCGATGGTTGGTTGCTTGTCCATGTTCGCTATCCCTTCACCACTCGGTTTCGAAGCAGCTGGTTGAGCATGGCCGCACCAAGCAACATCAGACCGAGGATCACGCGGAACAGGTTGTTATCAATGAAGGGTACGAAGTTAATCCCCCGACTGACAATCGCGAAAATGAAGGCTCCGAACACAGCACCAACCACTGAACCGTAGCCTCCGGTTAGGGCGCATCCTCCGATCACCGCTGCCGCGATGGCGTGCAGCTCGCGGAAGTCACCGGCAAGCGGCTCCGATACACCGGATTGCAGGGTGAAGATCACACCGAGGAAACCGGCCGAGAACGCAGACCACATAAAGAGCCCGACTTTTACCCGAGCCACAGGAACCCCCACCGCACGCGCCGCGACCGGATCGCCGCCAGAGGCGAAAATCCAGTTACCGATGCGGGTGAAGTTCAGGATGAATACCGCCAGCAGAGCGATGATGATGAAGTAGTAGAATTCAGCGTTGAAGAACAATTCGAAGGGCTGCAGGAAGGGCAGATTGATCTCGCCGGTCCAGCCAAA
>JBMTIF010000046.1:0-9775 GCA_049437045.1 Alphaproteobacteria bacterium
GTCATATCCGGCGGAGCGGCGACGGTCACAATGGCGAGCTGGGTTGTTCAAGAGCTGCGTGTTCGTGACGGTGCAGATGTGGAGCAGGGTGATTTTCGTGCTGCGGCTCAATCGCTGCGCTACGACCGGGAAGCCGGGGAGGTTTTCCTCGAGGGTGCTGTTGTGCTGCAAAGCGGCGGGGTGCTGCTGTCGGGGGCGAGTGCTGTGTTTGACCTGACCTCAGGCGCCCTGCAACTGAACAACGATTCCGATCAGCGCATTTCCGGCGCGCTGCGTTCCCAATGAGTTCGGCTAACGGGCTTCGGGTCCAATCGCTCTCGGTCAAGCGAGGGGGTAGGGGTATTGTTGAGGATATCAGCCTGTCCGTAACGCCCGGTGAGATTGTCGGTCTGATCGGACCAAACGGCGCTGGCAAGAGTACCGCGTTTCACGCGCTTGTCGGTCTGATACCCAGCACGGCAAAGTCACTTACACTGGATGGGGTGGATATTTCTCGGATCGCCATGTTCCAACGGGCGCGGCGAGGCTTGGGATACCTTCCGCAGGAGCCGACCGGATTTCACGGAATGACAGTGAAAAACAACCTGACTGCCGTGATGGAAATTGCCGTAAAGCGGTCTGAGCGCGCCGATCTTCTGGCGCGACTGCTGTCAGATTTCGATTTGGAGAAACTGGCCGATCAGCGCGCAGAAACCCTTTCTGGTGGTGAGCGCCGTCGGCTGGAACTCGCGCGGACCATGGCGAGCAGGCCGAAAGTGGTCTTGCTTGATGAGCCTTTCGCCGGTGTCGATCCGATTGCGATTGAAGGACTACAAGCGACGATTCAAAAAATCCGTGATTTGAACGTTGGAATCCTGATCACCGATCACAACGTGCGCGACATGCTGAAGTTGGTGGATCGGGCGGTCTTGATTGACCGAGGAAGTGTCTTGATCGAGGGGACACCTGCTGAAATCACAGCAGATGAATCTGCTAGAAATCGCTATTTCGGCAAAAGTTTTCACTATTGATCTGCCTTATTTGCCTACTCCAGTCGGATAATAGCGACTGTTGTGGCGCAAATACCTCAGAGATGCTTGCAATCTTTAAGCCAACTCGCAAACTCTAGCCTCACATCGTTCATCTCAGGTATGAGTAGTGTGATTTAGAGAACATTTTGGTGAACATGCTGGGGTGTTCAGCGATTTTATAAGATTTCAGGTCGCGCTGCGAAAGAATTATGGGGCGCAAGCGGCGGACGATACAGGATAGTAAACGTGGCAATTTCGCAAAACTTAGCGCTGAAACAGGGTCAATCTCTGGTTATGACGCCGCAGTTGCAGCAGGCAATCAAGCTGTTGCAGCTTTCGAACGTCGAGCTAAGCGAATACATCGAAAGTGAGCTGGAGAAGAACCCCCTGTTGGAGCGGGACGACTCTCCTTCTGAGCCGCGAGTTTCTGCCGAGCCAGAACCCCAAACAACCCCCGATACCCCCACTGCCGAGCTCGCGCCTCTGGACGATAATCGCGCCGCCATGGGCGAGATGGACGATACGTGGCAGGGTCGTGATGACACGGCGGATGCACAAGTTGGAGCCTCTGTTGCCTTCGAGAACTGGGGCAGCGGTGGCAATCGGTCCTTTGATGGGAGCGAGGAGTTCGACCTCGAAAACCGTCTGGCCTCTGAAGAATCGCTACGCGACCATATTGTTAGTCAGATAAACATTGATCTCGACAACCCCGCTGACCGGATGATCGCCTTTACGCTCATGGAAAACCTCGACGAGGCTGGCTATGTCCGCATTTCGCTCGAAGACATTGCCGAGCGCATGGATTGTCCCTTGGGCCATGTTGAGTCCGTGCTGCAGCATATGCAGGGTTTTGAGCCGACCGGCATTTTTGCCCGTGACCTCAAGGAATGCCTGACGCTGCAGCTTGCGGAAATGCGGGTTTTGGATGGTCCGATGATGGGCCTGTTGGATAATCTCGATTTGTTGGCGAACGGCGACCTGCCCAAGCTGGTGAAAGTGTGCCGCGTCAGTCAGGACGTGCTGGTCGAGCGCATCCGGCTGCTTCGGTCGGTTAATCCCAAGCCCGCGTCCCGGTACTCCAATGACAGCGCACACGTGGTGACACCCGACGTGCTGCTGCGGGCCAATCCAGCGGGTGGTTGGATTGTCGAGCTGAACCCTGAAAATCTTCCACGCGTGCTGGTCAGCAACACCTACTCGGGTTTGGTGACTGACGGAAAGTTGCGCAAAGAAGACAAGGAATACCTGAACGAACAGCTGCAGACCGCAAACTGGCTGGTCAAGGCTCTGCACCAGCGGGCAACGACCATCATGAAGGTGGCGTCAACCATTGTGGAACGTCAGGAGCTGTTTTTCACCAAAGGTGTTCAGTACCTCAAGCCACTGATTTTGCGCGATATTTCTGAGGCTGTTGAAATCCATGAGTCGACGGTCTCGCGTGCGACTACTAACAAGTACATCAGCACACCGCGCGGGATGTTTGAGCTCAAGTACTTCTTTACCGCGTCCATCGCGTCTTCCAGTGATGGTGAAGCTCACTCAGCCGAGGCTGTGCGTCACCGGATCAAGACACTGATCGATGCAGAGAAGTCCGATGCGATTTTGTCGGATGATACCATCGTCGCCATGTTGCGCTCAGAAGGCGTTGATATTGCCCGTCGCACGGTGGCAAAATACCGCGAAGCGCTGCGCATACCCTCTTCGGTCAAACGCCGCCGTCTCAAGGCAATGGCTTAGGGCAACCCCGACTTCAGTACACTGCTAAAAAGCGACGAACCGCAGCCTCTTTTTGTAGGTTATGTGACCTAATTGTTTGCGGTGATCGCATTCGCGTCTTACCTTTGAGTCAGGTTCATAATGAACCCTTCGTCTCAACTGCAAGGAGGACGACATGCAGATATCAGTAACTTCCCGCCACATGGATGTAAGCTCTGCGCTGGAACAGCGCGCTCAAGACGTGATCAACGATATGCTCGAAAAATATTTCGGACATGGGTTGAGCGCAGATGTCATTTTCTCCAAAGGGGCGGGCGGTTTTCACTGCATGATCACAGTCCACGTTCACCGAAATCTGGAACTTCAGGCCAGTGACGAGCAGGGCGACGCCCATGTCGCACTGGACCAGGCAGCGGAGAAACTCGCAAAGCGATTGCGTCGGTACAAGCGCAAGCTTAACGACCACCGCGGTCTCGCTGAACAGGCCGAGGTGCGTGCAGCACGCGCAATGGTGCTAGAGGCACCTGCGGAAGATGCCGACGAGGATTCTGCCAGCGATGCCGAAGACGCAGGCGCGTTCGCCACAATTGTCGCTGAAAAACAAACAGAAATTCAAAAATTGACGATCAGTCAGGCCGTTGCGCGCTTGGATTTGTCCGGTTTGAACGCACTGCTGTTCGAATCAGATGGCAGGGTCAACCTCGTATATCGGCGAAATGATGGTAATATCGGTTGGATTGATCCAGGTCAGTAGCGGATCGAAAGGGCGTGGTAGAAACTGCGCCCTTTGATTTTCTAACCTTCACACCGAGGCCTCCGAATTGAACGACCTTCTTGTGTCACCGACATTCATTGATGCGAGTGTTAGTGTAACGAGCAAACGACACCTTTTGCTGTCGCTGGCTCAGCGCGTCGCTGCGCCCTATGGCGTTGAGGAGCGTGACGTGCTGGAAGCGCTGCAGGCCCGAGAGCAGGAAGGCTCGACCGGCGCGGGTGATGGGGTCGCGATTCCGCATGCCAAGTTGGAAGGCTTGACCCGAACTGTTACTTACTTTGCCCGGCTTGAAGAGCCGGTCGATTACGATTCCCTCGATGACGAGCCCGTGGATCTTATCTTCCTGATCCTTGCGCCTGAGAGTGCGAATGGCGATCATTTAAAGCTGTTGGCGCGCGTGTCTCGTGCCTTTAAAGACGCCGAGTTTCGCGAACGCCTGCGTGGTGCCGAGGATGCCTCAGCTCTGGATGTTCTTTTGAATCAGGATTAGCCCGGCCAGAACGGAATGTTCCTGAGCGAAAACTCCACTTCGCTGATCGTAAAGAACAGGAACATCATGCCCGTCGCCGTGAAATAGACGACCAGAGGGGACATCACGAGTGTCGCCGAAATAATGCGCCACCAGCGATCTTTGCCGGGATCACCGGAGAACTCAGTAAAAAGCGCATAGGAATAATAGACGCCGGCAAACAGGCTCGCCGGAATGATCCAGAATGCAACCGGGCGATGGTCTGCAAACCGGATGGGTCCGACAGCCGCGCAAAATATCCAAGAGAAAATACTGAACAACAGCGTGATGAGGCACAGCCGAAACAGAAGCATGTTCCGAAAAATTGCGCGACGCTCACCTTCAGACAGCAGCGCTTCGCGGTCCGCGGTGAGTTTGGCCATGGTTTAGGCTCCCCGATCGACGACGTCGACTTCGATCCCTGTTTCCCGCAATTCTGGACGTTCGAGAACAATCTCAATGATACCATCCGCGACCGTGGCCGAAGTGACTGTCAGTCCCGGACCCAGAGCGAAGCGGCGCTGAAAGGCGCGAAACGCTATGCCGTTGTGGAAGTAGTCCCCATCCTGTGCCTCGTCCTTGGCCTCTCCGCGCTTGCCAATGACCAGCAGTTGATGGGGTTGTGCGATCAGGCGTAGATCGTTTTTGGTAAAACCAGCCACGGCAATCCGAATGACAAAGGTATTGTCGCCTTTGACCAGCACGTCATAGGGGGGATAGGCATCACCACCGCGCTGCTTGGAGAGAAAATCTAAATGGCTGTACAGCGGCTCGAAGCCAAGGAGTGAAGGGTGGTCCAGCAGGCTCATTCGCTGGGATCTCCCGAGCTGAGCTTTCCAGTCCACTGTTGAAAGGCTGTGATGGTTTCGGCCGAGACGTAGTGTTCGATGCCTTCGGCGTCACGTTCCGCTGTCGCTTCATCGATCCCCAGGGCGCACAGAAACTCTACAACGATCCGATGACGCTCCCGCGATTCCTGCGAGATCAGTGCCGGCATCGGTGAGGAAAATCGAACGATAGGGCTGCGTGCTCACCAAACCTTCCTTGGCCAGCCGGGCAAGAATGCGGTTCACCGTGGCGTGCGAAACACCCATTCGCGCCGCCACATCGACCACGCGCGCTTCGCCGGTTGCTTTGATCAGGTCGTCGATAAGCTCGACATAATCTTCCGCTGTTTCACTCCGCCGTGCTTCGCGCACAGCTTCAAAGCCCGCAGCCTGCTGCTCGACAGGCGCGAGGTCTGGATTGGTTGCATCAACGGAAGCGGCTTTGCTTGAACTCAAGATCTTGAAACATCTGCATTGTGATGCCCCCTTTTTGCAGTGTGAGGGGGCGATTTCAAGGAAACTGAGCCACTTTGTCTGGATTTTTTAACGACACTTGCACAATTTGTAGCCTAAGCTACATTGTAGATCATAAGCTTCATTGTGTGTGTCGAACGGACAAATCATGCGCGGCTTGCTGCTAAGCATCACGGTTTTCGTGCTGGGTCTCGTGCCTTCCGCCTCCGCGGACGGTCTGACCGTGCGCACGACCACACGGATGTTGTCTGACCCATTGGCGTTTCTTTTCGAAGGTCAGGCTGAGGTCATCGCTCTTTTGGGGGCAGGTACCGATCCGCACACCTACCAGCCAACCCGTACGGATGTTCGGCAGCTCGCCGAGGCCGATGGCATTGTTTACCACGGGCTGTTTTTTGAAGCTCAACTGCTGGGACTGATGGAGCAACTGGAACGTCGTAAGCCGGTTTATGCTGGTTCAGAATTCCAACCCGAAGACGCGCTTTTGTTCGTCGAGGGGTTTGAAGATCCTCACACTTGGCACAATCCTATTTTCTGGACCGCCACGGTCGTTGATCTCGCGCAGGCCTTGGCCGGTGACTTGGACTTGGAACTGCCTGAAGCGCGGGTTGCGCTGCTGCAGCAGGCTGCGCAGCTAACGGATGCGTGGATTGAGCAGTCTTTTGCGCCTGTTCCGCGCGAACAACGCATCATTGTCAGTGCCCATGACGCCTTTTCTTATTACGGACAACGCTATGGTCTCACGCTGGAGCCCTTGCTTGGCCTGTCCACGGCCAGCGAAACGAAACTTACCCGGGTGAATGAGCTGGTTGCGCTGATCGCCGAGCGAAACATCTCTGCCGTTTTCAGCGAAACTTCCGTTGAGAGCGCTGGAATCGCTGCCTTGCGCGAAGGCGCGGCTCGGAACGGCGTGACTCTGCGATCCTTGCCGCCTTTGTTCTCAGACGCGCTGGGTCCACAGGGTGAGGCGGGTAGCACCTATTTTGGCATGCTGATTGAGAACACGATCAATATGGTTGACGCCGTCAGCGGCGAGCGCCCTGAATTGTCTCCAGACCTCGAAGCCTTTCTGGCGTCTCATGGTTTGCTGACGACGGAGAAGTCATAATGAACGCCTTCACCAATCTTTTCCTCGTGACAGATAAGTCGGTGAGTCTCACCCAGGATACCGCCATTGGTGTCTATGGTCTGTCTGCGGGCTACGGGACGGAAACCATCGTCCATGATGCCAACTTTGAAGTAAAAAGCGGTGAACGCCTTGCCATCATCGGTCCTAATGGTGCGGGCAAGTCGACCCTGGTCAAGGCAATGCTGGGCCTTTTGAAGCCCCAATCCGGGTCGGTTCGTTTTCTGGATCGACCCTTCAATTCTGTCCGACAACACGTCGCCTACGTCGCGCAGGCCGACGAAATC
This sequence comes from Alphaproteobacteria bacterium, assembly GCA_049437045.1. Lineage (GTDB taxonomy): Bacteria > Pseudomonadota > Alphaproteobacteria > UBA7985 > UBA7985 > UBA7985. Next base: position 6,724 of record JBMTIF010000046.1, read on the forward strand.
GACTGGCGTTTTCCCAGCTTGGTGCGCGATCTGGTCGCTATGGGGCGGGGTGTGCATCTTGGGCTGACCGGACGCCTGGGTGCGGCTGATTGGCGTGCCGTCAATCGGGCGCTGAAAAGTGTCAATATCGCCGACCTCGCGGATCGCCCATTGTCGGACCTGTCTGGTGGACAGCGTCGCCGGGTTCTTCTGGCTCGTGCGCTGGCTCAGGATCCTCAGATCCTGATTATGGACGAACCCTTTCAGGCCATTGATGAAGCGACCCGCGAGGCTTTGCTGAAAGTTCTCGATGACTTTCAAGACGAAGGCAAAACTGCGGTGATCGTTCACCACAACCTCGCTGACGTTCGCAGTCTGTTTGACCGGGCGGTTCTGGTTGATGGCAAGGTGACGGCGGTTGGCTCGCCCGAAGACGTCCTGCGTTCACCAGCCTTCGCCTCTGCCTTTGGTGCCATAGAGCATCAGGCGGTCTGACGATCGACCTCGCGCAGGGCGCATCATGGACTATAACACCGCCGTCGTTCTCTTTGGCTTGTTCTGCACCGGTCTGCTTCTGGGTGGGTTCGGGGCGCTGGTGTCACTCAAGGGTGAAAATCTGACCGCTGACGTTGCTGGACATGGCGTTGTTTCCGGTGTGGTGGTGTCTCAGGGCGTGGTCGTTTGGCTTGGGGTGACATGGTTGGCCGTGCCGCTGCTTTGGGCTCTTGGGTTTACGAGTTCTGCTTTGACGCTTGGGTTCATTTTCTGGTCGCGGGGCCGGGGTTTTTCGCCCGGTGCTGCGCAGGCTCTCGCCATCAGTCTTGCCTATGGAAGCACGCTGGTCCTCATGAGTCTGGTACAAAGCTATGGCGCCTTTTCAACCAAGGGACTGACCACGCTGCTGTTGGGCGATGCTGCCACGCTGACGCTAAGTCGGGTGCTACCAGCTGTCGGGGTGCTGCTCGTTGCCGTCTCAGGCTTTGTACTGCTGCGCAGACCACTGCTGAACTGGGTGTTGGATCAGGAATCCGTGGCGCTTCAGGGCAAGAATCGACAGTTGGAAGCCCTGTGGGTCGTAGCAACAGTCGTTGTTGTGCTGACCTGTCTACCGGCTTTGGGGCTGACCCTGCTGGTTGGGGGAATGACCTTGCCTGCGTTGATTGTCCGGCCTTGGGTCAGGGGGTTCACCAGTTTGGTGGTTGGCTCCGCGCTGGTCGGAGGCCTGTTCGCAAGCGTTGCCGGTTGGTTGAGCGCGGGTGTCCTGCCTTTGCCAACGGGCGCTTTGGTGATTGTCAGTCTGGGCGCTGGCTGGGGGGTCAGTCTCTTTGCGGCGTGGCTGCTTGAGATTGTGCGGTTTCGCTATGCTGATTAGTCAGGATTTGCCCATTCTTCTCACCTTGTTGAGTGCCGCGATCACGGCGATTTTGGCCGGAAGTCTATTACTGCCGCGCGGTCAGATCATGGTGTCAGAAGCTGCCAGCCACGCTGTTTTACCCGGTTTGGTGCTGGGTTTTGCTTTCTCTGGCAATCATGGGTGGGAAGTTTTGATCGGTGCGGTCTTGGTCATTGGTGCGTTTGTGGCGGGGAGCGGGTGGCTCAGGTCTCAGCATGCACTCGGGACCGGGGTCGAAATCGCGGGCCTGTTCCCGGTTTTCTTTGGTGTCGGCATCCTCGCTCTTAGCCTCACAGGTCTAGAGAACACGGGCGCGATTGATGTGGATCACATTCTTTTCGGATCACTCGAACTGCTGATTTGGTTTGAGGTGAGCAGTTGGGCCGATCTTGCGCGTCCAGCGGTATGGATGAGCGCGCCGTCTCAAATGGTAACGGCCCTCGTCAGCCTGTTTGTGAGTCTCCTCCTCTGCGGGCTGGCCTATCCATTCCTGCACCGCTCACTGCTGGATCAGCGATTTGCCCGATTGCAAACCCCGGTGGCTTCAGCCGTTGCGCGCATTATTGAGGTTCTCGTCGTGGCGCTTGCGGCCGCAGCTTGTCTGCGTTCGGCCGGTGTGGTTGTTGCGATTGCGCTCTTTGGCGCACCGGTTATTGCAGCGTGGGCCATCGCCCGATCCCTATGGCAGATTTGGGCTTTTGCCACGGTGATTGCGGTTTTGGGTGTTGCGCTCACCTATGGGACAAGTATTGCGATATTGGCTGTCTTTGGCGTTGAACCAAGGTTATCCGGAACACTGGCTCTTTGGCTGGCTGTGCTGGCAATTCTTGCTGCGCCATTGGCGCGGAGTTTTGGAAGGTTGCGCCCCCTGCCCTGAAATCACTGCGGCCACATGTTTACGGCATTATAGGGGGTGGCCGCGGGTGTAGCGACTGTGCCGCACTGCACGCGGCTGACCCATTGGCCGTTGACGTATTCAACCGGACCCATGACGCCCGTTTCGCCACATTGCGCCCGAACGGCCTGAAAAATCATCTGTTGAGCCGCAGCCTGAGAACTCGCGAAAATTCCGATGGTTTGGCCTTGCGTGACAGCCGTCGGCGCGGCGAGGGAGTGTTCGACTGATGTAGCATAAGGATTGGTGCCACCAACGATGACATTGTTCACCGTTTCAGGTTGGCTGAGTTCCACGAAAGGGGCGAAAGCATCGCGTGTGCTGCCGGAGAGAGAGCTGCAGCCGGACAAGTACAAAAAGGCTGCAGCGGCAAGCAAGAGAGTTGATTTTCGTAGAACCATGTTCCGTTTACCGCGACCAGAGTGAGATGCGGCAAATTTCACATAACTTTATTGGTCTCGCAATGGCGCCGATCAGCCCATTGCATGTTTTGAGTCAGACAGTGACATTTCAGAAGGAGAGAAAAAAGAAGGGTTTTCGCGATGTGCGACAGCTACACGAGCAGAAAGGTCTGAAAGACGTTCGGCTTCGTCTTCGAGCACAGCGCCGAACTCCTTGCCCCAGGCCAACAAGTTCTCATTTTTGTCGGCAAGCAATTCCAAATGATCGATGATTTGCTCGAGCTGAAGCCGAAGAGCTGGAAGACTTATTTGCGTTACGTTTGACATACTCAAATCCCAAATCAGTTTTTTGCGCACAGCAACGGTAGAGCAGCCGTTGATACT
>JBMTIF010000047.1:0-9604 GCA_049437045.1 Alphaproteobacteria bacterium
CAAAATCACCCTTTCTGCGCGCCCAAAGTCAGGCCGGATACGAACTGCCGCTGCAGGAAGAAGAAGAACACCAGCGGGGGCAGGGCGACGATGATTGAACCACCCGCCATGACATTCCACCGGTTCTGCCACTGGCCACTGGCAAGGTTCACAAGCTGCCTTGGGACGAGCATCAAATCGCCCTGGGTCAGAACCAATGACCAGTAAAAATCGTTCCACACAAAGGTAAAGATCAGCAGACCAAGGGCTGCGAGTGCGGGACGGAGCAGGGGAAGGATAATCTTCGAAAAGACCTGAAACTCGTTCGCGCCCTCAATTCGAGCCGCTTCGATGAGTTCGGTTGGCAGTGCCGCGATAAAGTTCCGCATGAAGAACACGCAGAACCCGGTCTGAAACGCGCCGTGGAAGATGATCAAGGCCCACAGAGAGTTGTAGGGCGACCAGTCACCAAAACCGAGATCCTGCATCATCCGCAGAACCGGGAAAGTCAGCACCTGAAAGGGTACAAAGTTGCCGGCAACAAAAATGGCGAACAGCCACGTCCGGCCCAAAAACTTATGCTTGGCCAGAACGTACCCGGCCAAAGTTGCAAAGCCAACTGCGATGGCAACGACCGGCAGCACCACCATAAAGCTGTACATCATCGACGACCAGAAAGGCACATCGGTCAAGATCGTCATGAATCCTTCGGGGAAGACGGGCGCAGGTATGGTGAACTTTGCGCCTTGTTCAGCGTTAATCTGCTCGTTGGATTTCAGTGCTGTCAGCAGCAACAGGAAGATCGGCGTAAGCCATACAAGAGTAACGGCGACCACACAGGACCAGTAGAACGTACGCGCGCCTGGACGCCAGGTATTCTCAGGACTTGGATACATTTGAAAGCCCTCCCTTAATCGTCCGCTTGGCGGATCATGTTGGTAACAAAAAAGACGATGAACACGAGCATAATCAGGAACAGGATCACAGAAATGGTCGCGCCATAACCGTAGTTTCCGCCGTTTTCACCAAAGCCGACTTCATACATCAATCGTGCAAGAACTTCCGATTTCTGGCCCCCCACGGTCATCACGTGGACCAGGTCAAACGATCTGAGCGCACCAATGGTTGTTACCACGACACAGATGAAAGTTGCCGGCCAGAGCTGCGGGAGAACGATCTTTTGGAACAGCGTGAATCCCTCCGCACCATCCAGTTTTCCGGCCTCGATCAGCTCGGCGTTGATGGCGGTCAGGCCAGCAAGATAGATAATCACGCAGTAGGCGATCTGGGGGTACCATGCTGCAACAATAATCCCGATGTTTGACCACCCATTGGTGCCCAAAATCCCGTCTTTGCCCCAGCCCACCGCATTGAAGAACCACATGAGAGGTGACCCATCTGAGGTGTTGTAAAAGAACTGGAACAGGAAGGCGATTACCGTCGGGGACAGGACGAAGGGGAAAAAGAACATCGGCTTCATCAGCCGCGTGACGAAATGGTTTTGGTTGAGCAATACGGCCAGTGCCAGACCTATGGGAATGGCAATCTGGAACATGATCAGCCAAATCACGTTGTTGAGCAGTGCTTCGCCGGCATCGGTCAGGCGAGGGTAAGACGGCTTAGCCTTCTCGCGCTCTTTCTCGGTCAAAGTGGGGTTCAGGTACTGGAAAGTCACAAGCTTCCCCACTTCCTTGCCCAGTCGCTCGATGTTGCGCGGTGTTTTGGCAAAGAAACGCTGGTAGTTGGCCAGTCCGACAAACTCCATTTTCTGCACGCGACGACACTTCTCGCCCTCTTCGAGACTGGCGATTTCCCGTCCATCCGAACAAATCATCCGGTCAGCGCGAACATCGTGCAGGCTCATCCACGTCGAGCCAGCGATGGGATACAGAACGAAGACACTAAACAGCAGGAATGCGGGTGCCAAAAACAGAACGCGCGCCGGGCCATACCTGAAGAAACGGCCTACGAGAAACGCAAGCGCGACTGTCGCGGCCACCAGACCGATCAGCCACAGCGTTAATGTACTGGGGCCAACGGCCTGCCAGATATCGGAAAAAAAGGACATAAGCTGCTTAGGTCTCCCCTCCCATGCATAGTGGCGCAGGTGACCATGGCTGCAAACAGCTGTCTAGGGGCTTGGCTGGCACAAGCTTCCTGATTCCTGCGCCTCGTGAACTTTATGCACAGAAAACGGGAAAGTGCGAAAACTGGGCAAATGTCCCAAATATCCGCTTGTTTTTGCAGCTTAGGCTGCGTCTTGCAGTTGTTTCTTGCACAATCTCGTGGCACCGTTTTCTGGTAATAAAAATAGATGCCCAGATTCCCGGCAAAATCGGGCTTTGGGTGTCCCTTCAAATCTAGGAGGATTGCCTCATGAAAAAGTTTGCACTCGTCGCGGTTTCCGCGCTTGCGACCGTTGCTTTCAGCACGGCGCAGGCTCAGGAAGTTCGCGTATACAACTGGTCTGACTACATCGACGAAGGTTTGCTCGAAAAGTTCACCGCGGAAACCGGTATCAAGATCACTTACGACCTGTTTGACTCCAACGAAGTTCTGGAAGCCAAGCTGCTCGCTGGTAACTCTGGCTATGACGTTGTGGTTCCTTCAGCGTCCTTCCTTGCCCGCCAAATTCAGGCAGGCGTGTTCCAGCAACTTGACCAAAGCAAGCTGCCAAACAGCGTTCATCTGTGGGATGACATCAAGGAAGCAACCGCTTCTTCTGACCCGGGTAACGCGTACTCGATCAACTACATGTGGGGCACCACGGGCATCGGCGTAAACGTCGACAAGGTCGCTGAGCGTCTTGGCGATGATTATGGCTCGTCTTGGGACCTGATCTTTGATGTCGACAAGATTTCCAAGCTCTCCAGCTGTGGAGTTCACATTCTGGATGCCCCTACGGAAGTCATTCCTGCGGCCATGAACTACCTCGGGCTTGACCCAACCAGCCAAGATCCGAACGACATTGCTGCTGGTGGTGAGCTGCTGGAGTCCATCCGTCCTTACGTGACCAAGTTCCACAGCTCCGAGTACATTGATGCTCTGGCGAATGGTGAAATCTGTCTGGCACTGGGTTGGTCCGGTGACGTCTTCATCGCGCTTTACGAAGCAGATGAGGCCGACAACGGCGTAACCATCGAGTACATCGTTCCGGACGAAGGTGCGCTGATGTGGTTCGACCAGATGGCGATCCCTGCTGACGCAGCCAACGTTGAAGAAGCTCACGCGTTCCTGAACTTCATGATGGATCCTGAGAACATCGCTGCGGCAACCAACTACGTGTACTACGCGAACGGAAACATCAGCTCTCAGCCGCTGCTGGATTCTGAGGTAATTGACGATCCTGCGATTTACCCACCGGCAGAAACTCAAGAGTCTCTGTACGTTCTGGCGCCGTATCCACCACGGATCCAGCGCGTTGTAACTCGCACATGGACCCGCGTTGTAACCGGCTCCTAAGCCATAGCGCGAATGCCTGATACGAAACCCCTTCGTCGCGATGAACGCGGGGAGGGGGTTTCTTTTTTGGACGGAGAGGTTTCCTTGACCCAAAACGACAAAAAGATTTCGCCCGCTCCCACGACAGGTTTTTCCCCGTGGACAGAGAAGGGTAAAGAGCCGCTGGTTCAATTCCGTAACGTCACCAAACGCTTTGGTTCCTTTGTCGCGGTTGATAACGTAGATCTTGATATCCATCAGCGAGAGTTTTTCGCCCTGCTTGGACCGAGCGGCTGCGGGAAGACCACGCTGATGCGTATGCTCGCTGGTTTTGAGACGCCGACCAGCGGGGAGATCATTGTAGACGGCAAAAACATTGTCGATGTTGCGCCAGATAAACGTCCAATCAACATGATGTTCCAGTCTTACGCTCTCTTCCCCCACATGACGGTCGAGCAGAACGTCGCTTTCGGCCTGCACCGCTCGGGTGGTCCGGCCAAGTCTGAGATCGAAGACCGGACGAATAGAATGCTCAAGCTGGTGCAGCTTGAACCCTTTGCCAAGCGCAAGCCAAACCAGCTTTCGGGCGGACAAAAGCAGCGCGTCGCCCTCGCGCGTGCTTTGGCGCGTTCGCCGAAAATCCTGCTGCTCGATGAGCCATTGGCTGCCCTCGACAAGAAATTGCGCGAGCAGACTCAGTTCGAGCTCATGAATATTCAAGAAGAGCTTGGCCTTACGTTCCTGATCGTGACCCATGACCAGCAGGAGGCCATGACCGTTTCCAGTCGGATTGGCGTCATGCGCGCTGGACAGTTGCAGCAGATCGGTACACCCGGCGAGGTTTATGAATACCCGCAAACCGGATTTGTTGCTGATTTCATCGGTGACACGTCGCTTTTCGACATTGAAATTGATGGCCGAGAAGGGGACTACACGCTCGCAACGTGGAAGGGTTCGGAACGCCCAGTTTACTTGCGCACTGTTGATGATTCACCCGTCAGTCCCGACGCCAAGGTGCTTTCTGTACGACCTGAAAAGGTCTCCGTCAGTCGCGAAAAACCTACAGACGTCCCCAATGCCTTTGCTGGAAAAGTCGTCGACATCGCCTATACGGGCAGCCAGTCGATCTACCATGTCGAGCTGTCACCGGGTGTCGTAATCAAGGCGCTGGATACCAATCGTCTGCGGCTCGTATCGTCTTCGATTACCTGGGAAGATGAAGTCTGGGTCAGCTGGCGCGCGCGGTCTGGCGTGGCGTTCGGCTCATGATGGGCGTGGTTCGCGGGCTGACCCGGCGTCTGCCCATTATCATTCCGTTTTTCTGGCTGCTGATCTTCTTTCTGACGCCGTTCTTTATCGTGCTGCAGATTTCTTTCGCGGAATTCCAGTACGGGCAGCCGCCCTATGTCCCTAACTTCCGCAAGGTCGAGGGGCTGGGAGATTTCTTTGCGCAGCTTCAGATGATGACGTTGTACAGCTACGAAATTCTGCTCAGCGATAATCTGTACTGGAAAGCCTTCCTGTCGTCTTTGCGTATCGCAGCCGTGGCGACGTTCTTTGCCTTGCTGATTGGCTATCCGCTGGCCTACGCCATGTCCCGCGCGCCGCGCGGGTTGCAGCCGATTTTGCTGATGGCGGTGATTCTGCCGTTCTGGACGTCGTACCTGATCCGGATTTACGCATGGAAGGCAATCCTGCAAAAGAACGGCTTCCTCAACAACGTGCTGATGGAACTGAGCATCATCACTGAACCGCTGACCCTGCTCAGCACGCCTTTCGCAGTCTATCTCGGTATCATCTACACCTATCTGCCATTCATGGTTCTACCGGTGTATTCGAGCCTGGAGAAGATTGACCCCAGCTACAATGAAGCCGCGCGTGATTTGGGCGCAAGTGGATTTACTACGTTCTGGCGGGTGACGGTGCCGCTGTCGCTGCCGGGCGTGATTGCGGGATGCTTCCTTGTGTTTATTCCAGCCATGGGCGAGTGGGTGATCCCCGACTTGCTGGGCGGTTCAGGTACGCTGATGATTGGTAAGCAGTTGGCGACCGAACTGTTCAACAACAACGACTGGCCAGTGGCAGCTGCGGTTGCCGTGTGTATGATCGTGGTGCTTATCGTGCCTATTGTGATCTTCCAACGGGTGCAGGAGCGCGATCAGCTCCGACGGCAGGAGGGGTAGCCATGTCTCGCTTTTCCCCTTTTAACGTTGTCGCCATCACCTTTGGCTTCGCCTTCCTCTATATGCCGATCATGCTGTTGGTGATCTACTCGTTCAATGAAAACGATCTGGTGACCGTTTGGACTGGTTTTTCCTTCAAATGGTACGGCGAAATGTTTGCCAATCGTGGCTTTCGGGATGCAGCCTGGGTGACGATCCGTGTGGCATTGATTTCGTCTACGGTCGCGACCGTTTTCGGGATCTTGGCCGCCGTCACGTTGGTTCGGGCCAAGGTATTCTTTGGCCGTACTCTGTTTACCGGCATGGTCTATACCCCGCTGGTCATGCCGGAGGTCATTACGGGTATTTCCCTGCTGTTGTTCTTTGTGAACTTCAACATCGATCGGGGCATGGAAACGCTCATCATCGCGCACATCACGTTTACAATGGCGTTTGCCACGGTGGTGATTTCTTCGCGGCTTATCGATTTTGATATGAGCCTCGAGGAAGCGGCGATGGACCTTGGGTGCAGTCGTTTCGAGGCGTTCTTGAGGGTGACACTGCCCAACATTGCGCCCGCCGTGGCAGCGGCATGGTTCTTGTCTCTCGCGTTGTCACTGGACGATGTTGTGGTCAGTCAGTTCGTTAACGGCCCCGGCTCCACGACCTTGCCGATCAAGGTATTATCATCGGTCCGTCTGGGTGTGTCACCGGAGATCAACGCCCTGAGCGCGGCGCTGATCGGGATGGTAACGTCCGTCGTTATCGTCGCCCCCATCATCCAGAAAACACGCGCGGTGCAGGAAAGCTAAATCGTCGCCTGTCGCGCGGGTCCGAACCCGTGGTAAACAGCTATTGGAAATAGAAGCTTCAAGGGGGTGGGTGTGTCCGGTTCTGAATTTGATTACGTGATCGTTGGCAGTGGTTCTGCTGGTTCCATCATGGCAGCACGGTTGTCGGAAGACCCTTCTGTGAGTGTTGCCCTGTTGGAATTCGGCGGTTCTGATCGGTCGATCTTTGTTCAGATGCCAACGGCGCTTTCGATCCCCATGACCAAGGATCAGTTCAACTGGGGCTATTGGTCCGACCCTGAGCCGGGTCTGGATGGCCGGGTCATGGATTGTCCACGCGGCAAGGTTCTGGGCGGGTCTTCTTCCATCAATGGCATGGCCTATGTTCGCGGCTGCGCAGGGGATCTGAACCAGTGGGAAGAAGCGGGGGCAGAGGGCTGGAACTATGCCAGCTTGCTTCCGTACTATCGCCGCATGGAAAATACGACGTGGGGCGATGATGCCTATCGCGGACGGGATGGTGAGGTCGGCGTTGGCAACGGCAATGACCGGCTGATGAACCCGCTCTATGACGCCTTCATCCGAGCTGGTGAACAAGCCGGCTATCCTGTTACCGAAGACTATAACGGCTATCAGCAAGAGGGCTTCTCGCCCATGCAGATGAACGTTGCGGGGGGTGTCCGCCAGTCGACGGCCAACGCCTATCTCGCACCGGCGCGCAAGCGTTCGAACCTGACGATCATTACGGGTGTGATGGCGCAGCGCGTCATCCTTGACGGTACACAAGCCAAGGGTGTGGAAATCACCAAGGGCGGTAAAACAGCGAAGGTTTTGGCGCACCGTGAAGTCATCCTCGCGGCCGGCTCCATCGGCTCCCCCACGCTGCTCCAGCGCTCCGGCATTGGTCCGGCACAGGTGCTGAAAGACGCTGGTGTCATGCCGGTGGTCGACCTTCCGGGGGTTGGCGCAAACCTGCAGGATCACCTGGAAGTTTACTTCCAATATCGCTGCACCAAACCCATCACGCTCAATGGGCGTTTAAACCCGATCAGCAAGGCATGGATCGGGGCGCGCTGGATGCTGACCAAAACCGGTCTTGGCGCAACCAACCACTTCGAATCCTGTGCCTTCATCCGCTCTGACAAAGGCGTGCAGTGGCCGGATATTCAGTATCACTTCCTACCCGCCGCCATGCGCTATGACGGGCGTGCGGCCTTTGACGGGCACGGTTTTCAGGTCCACGTCGGTCCAAACAAGCCGCATAGCCGGGGACGGGTGGCGATCAAATCACCGGTGGCTGAAGACGCGCCGAGCATTCTATTCAACTATCTCAGCGACGAGCGTGACGTGCAGGACTGGCGCAAGGCCATTCGCCTGACCCGGGAAATCCTGCAGCAGGATGCCTTGGCGGAATTCCGGGGCGACGAGATCCAGCCCGGTTTCCATATCGAAAGCGATGAAGCCATCGACCAATGGGTGCGTGAGAACGTCGAAAGCGCCTATCACCCGTCTTGTACCTGCAAGATGGGTCGGGACGATGATCCGATGGCTGTTCTCGACCGCGAATGCCGGGTGCGCGGGGTTCAGAATCTGCGCGTCGCTGACAGTTCGATCTTCCCTGTCATCACCAACGGTAACCTAAATGCCCCATCGATGATGGTGGGCGAGCGGGCCTCAGACATCATCGCCGGAAAAGACCTGCTGCCGCCAAGCAATGCACCTGCGTGGTTCGATCCGGAGTGGGAAACCCGCCAGCGGATTGGCTCTGCAGCCTAAACCGAGGCTTGCGCAGCCGCTACTGCAGCGGTCAACTCGGCAATCAGCAACGCCGGTTCTTCGATACCAACGGAGAGGCGGAAGAAGCCTTCGGTGATGCCCAAGTCGGCCCGCGCTTGGGCCGTCAGACCGCGATGCGAGCTGGATGCCGGATGCGAGAGCGTTGTGCCGATGTCGCCTAGCGTTGGTGCAAAGGGGATTTCACCTGCTGCGCGGATAAAGGCATTGGCCTGTTCGCGGCCTCCTGAAATGCGGAAGCTGACCATGTTGCCGGGATTGGTACCGATCAGCGCAATGGCTTTTGCGGCGTCCGGATGGTCGCTGCGGCCCGGATAAATCACAGCCTCGACCCCGGCCAGACCTGACAGATGATCGGCAATCAATCCCGCATTCCGCTGCGCTCGCTCAAAACGCAGATCAAAGGAATGCAAACCACGTTCTGCCATCCAGCAATCCCACGGTGACGGCGTGAGTCCCCAAGTCACCGCTGCATCAACGATGGGTTGGCGCAGGGTAGCGTCAGCCACGGAAACGTAGCCCAAGGTTACGTCAGAATGCCCGGCCAGCAGCTTGGTCACCGAATGGATTACAATGTCCGCACCATGGTCATAAGCACGGATCGCCCGAGGGGTGGTGAAGGTGTTGTCGACCATCAGCAGCGCTTCATGGGTCGCGGTAACCGCTGCAATTCCATCCAGATCAGCAATCCGCAAAGTCGGGTTTGAGACAACTTCAACCATGACCAGCTTCGTTTCTGGCCGCATTGCCGCAGCAACATGGGCAGCATCGCCAGCATCTACAAACGTGCAGTCGATGCCGAAACGCGGCAGGTCTTGGGTCAGCAAGCGCAGACTGCGGCCATAGAGCTGGTCTCCCGCAACGATGTGGTCCCCGGCCTTGAGCAGCCCAAGAAACACCGCCGAAATCGCTCCCATGCCGGACCCCAGTACCAACCCTTGTGTGGGGGAACCCTCCAGCGCGTCAATCTTGGCTGCGACGACGTCCGCGTTTGGGTGACCTTCGCGGGCGTAGGTGTACCCGTGGGCGCGGCCTTCATACTGGTCGTCCAGCGCATTGGCATCGGGAGACGAATAAACAACAGCGGGCTGCAAAGGCGTTCCGACTGCCTGAGAAACGGATGATGGAAAAGGGGTCCGACGTACGAGGTTCGGTTTGTTCTGGTTCGAACGGTCAGAGGCCATGATGATTCAACAGATTCAGTGATGAGGACTGGTTCATAATCGGCGTGCGTGCCGCGAAAACACAAGAACTGGTTTTGACCATCCGGCAAGCAGGAAGGTGATAACCCGTTTTCCGGTGCGCCGATTGTGACCAACGCCAACTCATCAGCAACGATCCAGACCCTGCCGATCCCTGCGAACCGGCGGGTCCGCGTCGTGGTGAGTCTGATCATCTCCATGACGTTGGTGGCTTTGGGGAACGGGCTGCTGTTTG
>JBMTIF010000048.1:0-9487 GCA_049437045.1 Alphaproteobacteria bacterium
AAGCCGGGCACCACCCTGTCCGGGTTCCAATGCAATCCGGGTTTTCTCGATTTTCACGATACCCCCCTGAATCTGCTCTGAGGCATTACGCTCGAGCCAGGGGGTCAGAAAGTCTGCCTCAACGGGGTATCGAGAGGCTCTTTCAAGCACGATCACGACGCCAACTGCCCCGGCTACTACCAGGAACAGGACAAATGTCAGCAATCGCACAAGCCAGTTCATTTCACAGTAAGTACCTGATTCCGCGCAAAAATAGTAGTCCCGATTCGCAGTGGTTTAGTCAGAAGTCCGTTTCATTTGCGTGATTTTATGAGCCGTTGGTTGACCTCGGTCCCGGGGCGAACCAATTCCTGAAGCACCACACACCTTAGAAACGATAGGGAGAGGCGTCCAATGAGTGTAGAAGCAGGTGATCTTGCCCCAGATTTCGATCTGCCGACCAACGGCGGCAGCAGCGTGAAGCTGAGTGACTTGCGCGGCAAAAAGGTAGTTCTGTTCTTCTACCCCAAAGCCATGACGTCTGGCTGCACCAAGGAAGCTTGTGGATTCCGAGATGCTCTTGGTGATTTTTCATCGGCTGATACGGTCATCATCGGCATGTCAAAGGACGAGGTGAAGAAGCTCGATAAATTCGTTGAAAAAGAAGAGCTTACCTATGCTTTAGCCTCAGATTTCGAGCAAACAACCTGCGAGGCTTATGACGTTTGGAAAGAGAAATCGATGTACGGTAAAAAGTACATGGGTATCGAACGATCTACGTTCCTTATTGACCGCGACGGGAAGATCGCAACGGCGTGGCGGAAAGTTAAGGTGCCCGGTCATGTCGAAGCTGTACTGGCTGAAGCGCAGGCACTCAGCTAAACCGCTTGCATGACCCTTTTTGAAGCTGCGGCGCGGTCTCTAGCGCTTGCTGATCCAATAGAGAAATGTCGGGAAACCCGGGCATGGATTGCGACTTGGCGGGCGGATGGTGCGACCGTCACGCCAATCGGTAGTCGTGAAGACCCGGGATTGTCCGATCGACCTGGGCGGTTGGACCGTCCCGAACTTGTATCCCCCAATGACGTCCCCAAGCGCAAAATCACTGGCGCACCCGAGGGGCGTCGCGCCCTGCTGCATGCAATTGCCCACATTGAGTTGAACGCGGTCAATTTGGCCTTGGATGTTGCTGTTCGGTATTGGGACGTGCCCATGCCCGATGCGTTTTACCGGGAATGGATCGGCGTAGCGGATGACGAGGCCAAGCACTTTCTATTGCTCAATGACCGTTTGCAGGCCTTGGACGGCACCTATGGTGATTTACCCGCGCACAATGGTTTATGGGAAAGCGCAATCGCGACCAAGGATGACATTCTGGCGCGGCTCGCGGTTGTCCCGATGGTTCTGGAAGCACGCGGGTTGGACGTGACACCCATGATGATCGAGAAGTTCACGCAAGTTGGCGACCCGGAAACGGTCGAAGCTCTGAAAATCATCTACGAGGATGAAATTGGCCATGTTGCCGTTGGCCGACGCTGGTTCGAACACGTGGCTGACGAGCGTGGATTGGACCACGAAACCACGTGGCATTCACTGGTTCGCACCCATTTTCATGGGCAGGTAAAGCGCCCCTTTAACAAACCGGCGCGGTCAGAAGCCGGGATGCGGCCAGAATACTATGAACCGCTGGCGGACTGGTATGAAGGTATTGATCTCTGAGCTTGGCATTGGTTGAGATGACAGTGTCAAGATTTTTGTAGGCATCCGCGCTGATTTCTTTACAATGCAAAGACCAGCTAAATTTTGAAAGACAGATCCCCTATGGCGGTAGAGCAAAAGGCACCCAATCGTTACCACCACGGTGATTTGCGGCGCGCGTTACTCGCGGCTGTGGATGAGATCGTCAAGGAATTGGGCGTGGAGGGGCTGAGTCTGCGTGAATGCGCGCGACGGGCCGGGGTTTCGCATGGTGCACCGGCTCACCATTTCCGCGACAAGCGGGGTATGTTGACCGAATACGCGACCGATGGTTTTGAGAAGCTGCTTAGCTCGATTGCTTCTGAGTTCGACAAGGTTGATCTGGAAGACACAAAAGGGCGACTGAAGGCTGTTGGTAAGGGCTACGTCGCCTTTGCTTTGGCGCATCAGGCACAGTTCAAAGTCATGTTCCGGTCGGAGTTGCTGGACAATGAAAACCAACGCTTGCTCGACCGTGGTCGGCAAGTGTTTGAAGTTCTTACCAAGTCTCTGGCCGCCCACTGGGCGATTACGAACCAGGGGTGGCGCAAAGAAAACCTCGCCCAGATTTCTCTGGCGTGGTCGGCTGTCCACGGATTTGCCGTGCTGGCTGTTGAGGCGGATTTGCTGCGCATGGGGGAGGAAGGTCTGCTTAACCCCGATCCTGACGCGGTACTCGATCAATTAATGCTGATTGCGGAGCCATCGGGTCAATAACTCGGCTGCTGTTTGAACGGATTGCTCGTCGGTGCAGTAGCTGAGACGGATGAAATGCTGTCCGCGTTTGGTGTCGAAATCTGCACCCGGCGTAATTGCGATACCAGTTTCTTCCAATATACGGGAACACAGCTCGACCGCATCATCGGTCAGATGACTGACGTTGGCGTAAAGGTAAAACGCGCCATCGGGAGATGAAATTTCACTCACCCCACCATCGATAAGTGCTTGCTGCAAAACGGTTCGATTGCGGCGATAGCCTTCCTTTAATGCATCCAGCTCTTCACTTGCCTGAAGCGCACCCAAAGCGGCAATCTGGCTGACGGCTGGCGTACAGATGGTCATGTTGCCTTGCAGTCGTTCGAGGGGCCGCATCATGTCTTCCGGCATGACAAGCCAACCAACCCGCCATCCCGTCATCGAGAAGTATTTGGAAAAAGAGTTGATGACGATGGCATCTGAGTTCACGGCGACAGCAGTGGTTTCCGGCGTGCCATAAGTCAGCCCGTGGTAGATCTCGTCCGAAATCAACCGAACCCCGTTCTTTTGGCACCAGTTGCTGATTTGTATGAAATCTTCCGGCGAAAGCATGGAACCGGTCGGGTTGGAGGGCGAGGCGATGATCAGACCATCGATTGGGTCTGAGAGGGCGTTTAGCGCCTCGACCGTGGGCTGATAGTGTGTTTCTGGGCCCGTCATGATCTCAACCGCGTTCAGGCCCAGAGCATTAAGGATGTTGCGATAGCAAGGGTAACCCGGCGTGGCGAGGGCCACGGAATCGCCTTCGTCGAAAGCCGTCAGAAACGCCAGAGCAAAAGCGCCGCTCGCGCCTTGAGTGACGGCAATTCGGGATGACGGAACGTCTGCATCGTACCACTCTTTATATAGAGCGCTGATTCCTTCACGCAGCTCATCGGTACCCAGAGCCATAGTGTAACCGAGGGTTTGCGAGTCCAGTGCAGTTTTGACTGCTTCGCGGGCAGCTAAAGGGGCAGGCGTGCCGGGTTGACCCACTTCGAGGTGATAGACTGCACGGCCCGCTTGCTCGGCATCTTGAGCGGCTCTCATCACGTCCATCACGCGAAAGGCATCGACTGTGCTTCGTTTTGCTACCTTAAGCCCCATAGCGCGGCACTCTCTTTGCTTTATTGTTCGTCATAACTTGGCTGAGGCCATTGGTAATTCGACTTTAAACAAAACGCCACTGGACATCCTCGCAGTCTGCGAGAAATAGCTGACATATATTCGCATAATACAATTGGAGAGTATCCGCATGATCCGACTAATTTCCGTTGCCCTGGGTATCTGCGCCATGGTCGCGACGGCTCAGGTGGCGTTGGCGCAAGACGCAAATACAGCCACGACCGAACCGATTTTCAGCGATGAACAACGCGATCGAATTCGAGCCGAAGCACTCGCTGCTATTTTGCAGTATCCGGAAATCATTGAAGAGGCTCTCAGCATTCTGGAGCAGCGTCGCTCCAATGCGGCTTTGGCATCGGTTCTGAGTGATCCTAACACGCCAATCCTCGGCAACCCGGATGCACCGGTCACGGTCATCGAGTTCTTTGATTACAACTGCGGTTACTGTCGCCGAATGGCTGAGCCTCTGCAGGGTTTGCTGGCAGACGACGACAACGTGCGTATCGTGATGGTTGAAACTCCAATCCTGAGCGAAGAATCGCTGGGTGCAGCGCAGGCGTCGCTGGCTGTCCACATGCTGGGTGGTGACTACAGCAAAGTGCACTTCGATGCGATGATCTCCAGTGGCCGAGCTTCAGGCGACAGTGTAACCAGCCTCGCCCGCGATATGGGGTTGAACAAAGACGCTTTGGCCGCAGTGATGAGCGGAAGCAGCGTGATGGAAACCATCTCGCGCAATTACGCAGCGATGCAGGCGCTGGAAATCAGCGGCACCCCAGCTTTCGTTGTTGCCGGCAGCACCGACCCCAACAATCTGACCGATATTAACCTCATGCCGGGCGCTGTTCCTGTGGAAGAATTGCGCGCAACCATAGAGAAGATCCGCTTAGGGTCTTAAATTAAGCACGCTAGGTCTGATTTTTTTTGGGTTAAAATCTCGAACCCGCCTTAATTGCCAAAAACTAATTTAGTCGGTGTGCTGTGTTAAAAGGGGTTTTCCGGATTATTATGCGACCGGAAAACCCTTTTCTTTTTGACGTGGATAGTCCGCCCACTATCCACAGATTTGCCAAATGTTCCCCAGCGACTGTTCCCTGAATTCTGTGTAGTTTCCAGACTGCAAAAGAGAAGGCGCGTGCAGCCACAAGCTGACACGGTCCCACGTTGCACGAAAACCAGGGGTTCAAATGACTTTTGTGACTGCTTGGTGGCCGGAAATCCGGTGAAAGAAAAATGACAAAAGTCTTGCTGTTGGGGTGGCAATTAGAGTGCTTCGCGTTCTTGTAATTAATGGTCCAAATCTAAATACGCTCGGCTGGCGGCAGCCCGAATTGTATGGCCACGAGACCTTGGCTGACGTTGAGGCGTTGTGCATCGCGGCTGGCGAGACCATGGATATGAAGGTCGACTGCTTCCAGGCAAACGGCGAGGGCGACATTGTCGAACGAATTCATGCTGCTCGCGGAGTCTATGACGGGATCGCACTGAACGCGGGCGCATACACCCATACGTCGATTGCAATTCTCGATGCCCTATTAGCAGTGTCTATACCTGCGGTAGAAGTGCATCTATCGAATGTTTATCAACGCGAAAGCTTTCGACACACGTCCTACTTAGCCAAAGCCGCAATAGGGGTAATCGCAGGCTTCGGATCACACAGCTACGTTCTGGCGCTTCAGGCGCTGAACTATCGGCTCACAAAAACGAAAAACGCCTAGTCCAGGCAGGATAGAAAAAGATGGCGCAGAAAACAGACAAAACCAACGGCTCCTTCGATGTATCGGCAAACCTGCTGAGGAAACTCGCAGACACGATGGGCAACGCTGGCTTATCTGAAATCGAATACGTTGACGGCGATCGCAGCCTGAGGCTCTCCCGCGCAACGCAAGCTGCTGCTCCTGTTATGATGGCAGAACCCGTGATGGCTGCGGCACCAGTGGCGGCCGCGCCTGCTGCGGCACCAGCAACAAGTGCTGCTCCGGCTCCTGCGCCTGAGCCTGTAAGCGACGTTAAAACCATTGATTCTCCCATGGTAGGGACGGTGTACCTCGCGCCAGAGCCCGGTGCGTCTGACTTCATCAACATTGGCGATGAGATCAAAGAAGGCGACACGCTGATGATCATCGAGGCCATGAAAGTGATGAATCACCTACCTAGCCCTGCGTCTGGCGTTGTCCGCCGGGTTCTGGTCTCCGACGGGCAACCTGTCGAGTTTGGCCAGCCTCTGATCGAGCTGGCTTAGGGCGGTTTGGGAACATGAGGAAAATCAACAAAATCGTCATTGCTAACCGGGGTGAAATCGCATTGCGTCTCATTCGGGCTGCGCGCGAGATGGGAATTGCGACGGTTGCCGTTCATTCGACCGCTGACGCCGATTCCATGCATGCGCGCTTGGCGGACGAGGCTGTTTGCATCGGCCCACCACCGTCCAAGGACTCGTACCTGGACAAGCGGGCTATTTTGACTGTGGCGGAGTTAACCGGTGCTGACGCAATCCATCCTGGTGTGGGCTTCTTGGCGGAAAACCAGGAATTTGCGGAGATGGTTGAGGCGCACGATCTTATTTTCGTTGGCCCCACGCCGCGGCATATCGGCCTGATGGGTGACAAGATTGCTGCTAAAAAAGCGGCGATTGATGCTGGCTTGCCAGTCGTTCCCGGGTCTGATGGTGCCATTTCCGACGTTGATGAAGCCCGTAAACTGGCCAAGGACATCGGTTACCCTGTTTTGATCAAAGCGGCCTCGGGCGGCGGCGGTCGCGGAATGAAGGTGGCCCGTTCTGATGAGGAACTGGACAGCGCGCTTTCGACTGCGTCGCGAGAAGCCAAGGCAGCCTTTGGTGATCCAGTCGTTTATATCGAGAAGTACCTCGACAACCCGCGTCATATCGAAATTCAGATCCTCGCGGATGCGCACGGCAATGTCATTCACCTTGGTGAGCGTGATTGTTCCGTGCAGCGTCGCCACCAGAAAGTGGTCGAAGAAGCTCCATCCCCGGCGTTGACCCCGGAACTGCGGGCTGAGATCGGTCGTCGGACGGCGGAGGCTGTGAAGTTTCTTGGCTACCGCTCTGTGGGAACGGTGGAATACCTGTTCCAGGACGGCGAGTTCTATTTCATCGAAATGAACACCCGGCTGCAGGTTGAGCACCCGGTCACAGAGATGATCACCGGCCTGGACCTCGTCGAACAGCAGATCCGCGTCGCCTCGGGTGAGGTGCTTGAAATCAAACAGGAAGATGTTGTTTTCGAAGGACATTCTTTCGAGCTTCGGATCAATGCCGAAGACCCGTTCAACTTCATGCCAAGTCCCGGGCTGGTTACGGCTTACCACCCACCGGGCGGCATGGGGGTTCGCGTGGATAGTCATTTGTTTGCCGACTATCGCATGCCACCACACTACGACAGTCTAGCCGGAAAAATTATCGTACACGCCAAGGACCGGCCCGCAGCGATTCAGCGCTGTCTCCGGGCGCTCGCCGAGACCCACATCGACGGGATTAAAACCAATCTGGAGCTGCACGATTTCATTCTTCGCCATGATGAATTTCAGGGCGGGGATATAACAATCCACTGGTTGGAGCACGCATTAGAAGCGCGCGCATCCAGTTAACATGTCCGGAGATCCGCTGCCTTGCTGAAATGGGGTGCAATGGCGGTGTCGGTCTCACTGGATACACAGGGTAAGCATCCCATCAAGAGGGTGCGAGCACAAAGAGAAGAAGTGTCTGGAATACTATGTTAAGTTCAGAACACCTACCTGAGGACGTTTTTGGGGCGCCAGTCATTCATCCTGAATTGGCGATCCAGGCCTATACCATCGGCCTGTTTCCCATGGCGGACGACCGAGATGATCGAAACGTTCATTGGGTAGACCCAATCGAGCGTGGCGTTTTGCCGTTGAATGCGTTCCACGTGCCTAAGCGTCTAAAGCGCACAGTGCTCAATTCGCCGTACGAAGTTCGGGCGAATACGGCTGTTGAAGATGTTATTCGCCTGTGTGCTGCGTCCGCAGTGGGACGCGAAGATACGTGGATCAACGAGCCAATTATTGAAATGTACCTTAACCTGTTCGACATGGGCCATTTGCACACAGTCGAATGCTGGCAGGGCGAGCGTCTGGTTGGCGGTCTCTATGGCGTGGCAATCGAAGGTGCTTTCTTTGGTGAGTCCATGTTCAGCCTTGAGCGCGATGCATCAAAAATTGCTCTGGTTTCACTCGCAGCACGGTTGCGTATTGGCGGTTTTGAGCTTTTGGATTGCCAGTTCATGAATCGCCATCTTGAACAATTCGGTGCGCTACCGCTGCACCGCGTGGCGTTCCGCAAAGTGTTGGACAAAGCCACCCAGGTTACAGCGGCGTTTCCCGAGGAGCTGTCTGACCGTGAGCTGCGTCAGTTCTTGCAGTCGAGCAACCAGACATCAAAAACCGGATGCTCCATGGCATTAAGTGCTGGTGACGAAGCGAACATCCAACCTTGGAATACCGGCGAAGGCTCAAGGTTCTTGGGCAACTCATAAATTTCCAGAAATGCAGAACTCTCCGGCGTCTCGGTCGGAGGGTTCTTCAGGCATCGGCGCGGTGTAACGCGCAAATTTCCCAGTTCAATCATATCGTCGATGAAGACTTCTTCGGTCGACATGCGTGCAGTGATTTTATCCAGCGTACGCAAAACGGCCACATCGTAGATGATCGGATCGTCAGCCTGAATGGACGTAACGTCTTCTGAGCCGACATTGGCGCCCACGTCACCGGCAACCTGAGGCCCGTCTTGGCCACTGAGAATTTCAACCACGCCAATAAACGACCCAAAAAGTGGATCGCCCGGCTTTGCAGATGGTCGAACGAGATCGCCCAGAGCACTGTCAATCTGTGGCGTGCGGGTAATATTTTTGGGTCGGGCTTCCGGTATGGGTGGCAATTCGAATTGCGCAGAAGCCTTCACGGCAAAGAGCAAGGTGGCAAAACCCGCCATCACAAGCGAACGAAACGGCTTTGGCATCACTTAGCTCTCCGATTGGTTCGAAGGAGCGACGGTCCCCGCAGAGTCGCTGGTTTGATCGGAAGTTGTCATATTGGAACTCGCGAAACGCGGCTTTAACGACGCAATTTCATCGACAAAAATGCGGCGTGCAGCATCGGTATCCACCCCCATGACCGCAGCATCTTCTAACGCTTCAAGGGCAACTTCGAGCAATTCCTCAAGGTTGTCTTCAAGCGTTGCGAGCTTGTCTTTGCAGGATAGCGCCTGGCCATCCTTATCAATCCAACGGACAGGTGCCGTCATATCTTGATCACTTCCTATGATCCCCCTGCTGGCCCAAAACCAGCGCGAATGCCCCCTGAATGGGTCATGACAAAAGGGTTTTAGTCCAATCATGCAAGCCGTGGTAGCCTCGATTCGCGATTTCATCGTTTCACGAGCAGCTGATCCGACAATGCTAAGGGTTGGACCAAAGCTTGCACGGACTTACATTATTGTCTCAAGAGGTTGTTCCGATAAAGGCCATGCCCATGTTCAAATCAATTCGCGAAGAAATTCAGGGGATTATCGAGCGTGATCCAGCCGTCCGGGGCGGATTTGAGGTCGTGGTGGCTTATCCCTCGTTCTGGGTCATGCGCTACTATCGCGTGTCGCATTGGCTCTGGAAGCGCGGTTTTCGTGTTTTGGCACGGTGGATCATGCAAATGGCTCGGTGGGGTACTGGCATCGAGATCCATCCCGGTGCAACGATCGGCCAGCGTTTCTTTATTGACCACGGCATGGGCGTTGTCATCGGTGAGATGGCCGAGATTGGTGACGATGTGACGCTGTATCATGGCGTAACACTGGGCGGCGTTTCGCCGTCGGTGGACTCAGATCAGCAACGTGACGTCAAACGCCATCCCACGCTGGGCAATGGCGTGATCG
>JBMTIF010000049.1:0-9483 GCA_049437045.1 Alphaproteobacteria bacterium
CTTGAAGAAGGCCTGCTGGACACGGCGCGCCTCACGCGGGTGATTACCGACCCGACTAACCCCTTGTCGTTCAAGGTCGAAACCGACACCGACTTCCGCGATACCATCGTGACCCTGCTGATCGATAATTCCGGTTCCATGCGAGGGCGTCCGATTTCCACTG
The DNA here is from genome assembly GCA_049437045.1 of Alphaproteobacteria bacterium. Classification (GTDB taxonomy): domain Bacteria; phylum Pseudomonadota; class Alphaproteobacteria; order UBA7985; family UBA7985; genus UBA7985. The sequence goes on from JBMTIF010000049.1 coordinate 164, forward strand.
CTGCCATCTGTGCTGACATTCTGGCGCGGACGTTGGAGCGCTGTGGCGTGAAGGTCGAGATCCTGGGCTTTACCACCCGGCAATGGAAAGGCGGCAAATCCAAGGAAGACTGGCTGGCGGCGGATCGTCCGACCAACCCCGGTCGTCTGAACGACCTGCGGCACATCATCTACAAGTCTGCTGATGCCCCCTGGCGTCGAGCGCGCAAGAATCTGGGGCTGATGCTCCGCGAAGGTTTGTTGAAAGAAAACATCGATGGTGAAGCGCTCGAATGGGCGATGAAGCGTCTGTCGGTGCGGCCTGAGAACCGCCGGATCCTGATGGTGATTTCCGATGGCGCGCCGGTGGATGACAGCACGCAGTCCGTGAACAGCGGCAATTACCTCGAAAAGCATTTGCGCGATGTGATTGAGTCGATTGAGAAAAAATCAGAAGTCGAGCTGGTTGCAATCGGGATCGGCCACGACGTAACCCGCTACTACCAGCGCGCGGTGACCATCACGGATGCTGAGCAACTGGGTGGAGCGATGATGGATCATCTGGTTTCACTGTTCGACGAAGATGCCTTGCGCAAAATGGCGGCTGAGGCTTTGGCGGCGGGGCTGATGGGTCGCCACTAGTCGCTGGCGTTTTTCGCCCGTTCCCGGCCTCGTTCGAACCATCGCAAGAGCAAGCCCGCTGTCACCGCCATCACCAGCGGGAAGATAGCCAGAGCCAAGAAAGTGATCCGAAAGCCGTAGTGCTCTCCGGTAAACCCAACGGTAACGGGTCCCCCGAGAAACGCGATGAACCCCACGGCGGTAATGATTGATATGGCTACACCCGGTGGCAGACCCGGGGTGCTGTCGGCTGTTTTGATGACCTGCGGGATGATGTTCGCCGTTCCCAGCCCAACCAACGCAAAGCCGATGTAGGTCAGCACGGAGCGTTCTTCCATCGTTGCCAGAACGATCCCTATGACCGCAATGACGCCGCCGATCTGCAGTGTTCCAGCGCGCCCAAAGCGGGTGATCATGGTGTCACCGGCCAGCCGGCCAACAGTCATCATGGCCGTAAAGAAGGCCAGCGCAATGCCGCCAGACACGGCCGCGCTCCGGCGCAAATCGGCTTCGGCAGCAGGAAGCGTGGACCAGAGCCGTTCGGGTACAATCTCCGCCCCGCGCCCCAGCATAAGCTCTCGGATGAGGAACGAGCCCCAGTCCTGGAACGTCCCTTCGAGCATGTAGCCGGCAATCATGTAGAAGGCGATGGCCATAAGCGGGGGGTAGAAGACATACTTGAGCCGAAGCGGGGGTGATTCGGTTGCGCTTTCGGCCGGAATTTGCTCTCGGCGCAGCAAACCGGCATAGACGCGCGGCAGCGCCAGAAAGCCCAACACGATCAGACTCCAGATCAGCCAAAGACCGTTGAGTTCCAGCGCCAGCCAGCCAGCCATGGCTGCGGAACCGATAAAGGTGCCCAGCGACCAGAACCCGTGGATAGAGGAAATCACCGGTTTCCCCATCTGATCCTCGATGGCGGAGGCTTGCGAATTCACGGCGATTTCCCACGTGCTGATGGTCAGACCAACCAGCAGAAACAGGACGAGGAACAGGGCAAAGGACGGGGCCGACATCATGAATCCAACGGTGCTGAGATAAAACACCGACATGACGAGCGCGGCCTTGCGGGTGCCGACTTTCTTGATGACCCAAGGCGCTAACGGCAAGGAAGCCAGCGCGCCAATCGCGCCGAGCAGAAAGCCCATACTGAATGCGCTTTCTCCTATGCCAAACCGGTCCTTCACAAACGGCAGGTAAGGCAAATATGAGCCAATCAGGGTTCCGTAGATCAACATGATCAAACTCACGGAAAAACGTGCGCTTCGGGGCGTGGCGGTCATGGGTTCTTCAGTGAGTTTGTTGATGCTTCACGAATCGATTCGTTTCATACTGGACCAGACCCAGAGCAGATAGGAGGCCCAAATGGCTGAATCTCATCGTCAACAGCGTGTCGCGGAGCGTATCCGCAAAATCCTGTCTGCGGAATTGGCGAAAAGCAATTTCTCCGATGCAGTTCTGGACAAGCAGCCCATCACCATTACCCACGTCGACCCGTCCCCCGATCTGCGCCATGCCAAGGTTTTCTTTACGGCACTGGGCGGGGTGGCTCTGGTCCCGGTCAAAGACCTGAAAGACGCGCTGACCCGGCAGAAAACCGTCTTGCAGGCAGCTTTGGGGCGGCAACTGACCATGAAGTTCACGCCCAAGCTGACTTTTGTTCCCGATGATGCTTTCGACAAAGCCGATCACATGAACCGCCTGATCCACGGTTTGCCCGAAGCGGGTTAGAACCGCTTAGCCGTCCGGCTCAGACCCGCGCGGCGGAGGATGTCTGGGGTTATGTCTGGCGGGAGTTCGCGCAGATGGGCGGCGAAGAAGTCGTCTGGCGACAGTCTATCGATACCCATTGGGTGAAGGCGCCTTAACGGGAAATCGCGGGCGTTTTCTGTCACGATCACGCTTGCTTGGGCGTCGCGTGCCGCTTGAACAACGTGCAAATCGCCTGTGTCTCTGAAGCCTCTTAGTTCTTCGGCGAACGAAGCAGGCACTGTGCCTGTCGACAGCTGCGTAAAGAAGGCTTCTGCATCCGATCTGCCACGACCAGACAGCACCCCGCGCAATTCTTCCACTGTGCGCGCAGACCAGAACGGGGTCAGCCGACCGGCGTGGGTTTCGCGCAGGATCAGCTCGCGGACGCAGAAATGAAAAAGCGCGTTGGTGTCGAACACAACGCGCCTTATCAAAGTATCAGGAGCCGGATCAGTCCTTGGCTTCAAGCGTTTCCCAGTGCTGGCGCTTGCGGTAGATCGTCGACGCGGAAATACCCAGCAATGCAGCGGCTTTCGGAATGTTGCCGCCACAGGACTCGATGGCATCCTCAATGGCCTGCTTTTCCGTCTCCCACAGCGGCAAAATGCCTTCGGCGCGGCGGCGGATTGGCGCGCTTTCGCCTGTTGCCGCCGGGTTGACGATGCCTTCGAACGGTGCAGAAGGTCTGGGCATGCCCAAGGGGCTGACAGGTGAATTCGTGGTTGCGCGCAAGGCTTCGGCGGCGAGGCTTTCGGCCACCGGGCTAGCAGGCGCAGTCGGTACGCTATTCTGCGGCGGTGCGACAGCTGTGGGGGACAGGCCACCCTGTGACGGCAACGTCGGCGCGTGAGTGGCGGTCATGATGCCCGGAACGCGGCCCGGGCCGGAGCCAGCGGGGTTCACAGGGGCTGGAACCATATCGGCCGTGACTTGCTCGCCCTTGTTCAGGACCACGAAGTTAAGGATCACGTTCTGCAACTGACGCACGTTGCCCGGCCAAGGGTAGTTTAGGAACATGCGGGAGACTTCAGGATCGAAGTCGTGGAAGCGCTTGTTCTCTTCAGCGGCGAATTCAACGAGGATCTTGCGGGCGATGTCCAGCGTATCCCCTTCGCGCGCGCGCAATGGCGGCAGATGGATCGGAATCACGTGCAAGCGGTAGTAAAGGTCTTCGCGGAAGCGGCCTTCACCGATTTCCACCAGCGGGTCGCGGTTGGTTGCACAGATGAAGCGGATGTCCACCTTTTGCTCCCGGTTGCCACCGACTTTGGTGAAGGTTACAGTCTGGATAAAGCGCAGAAGCTTGGACTGCAGGTGCAGGTCCATCTCACAGACTTCATAGAGGAACAATGTACCGCCGTCAGCCTGAGAGGCTGCACCTTCGTGGTCGCTGATCGCGCCAGTAAACGCGCCTTTGACGTGACCGAAAATCTCGGATTCCATCAGGTCTTTTGGAATGGCTGCACAGTTTAGCACCACCAGCGGCTTTTTCGCGCGCGGGGACAGCTTGTGGATGGCCTCGGCCGTGACTTCCTTACCCGTACCGGACTCGCCGGTAATGAAGGTCGTCGCCTTGGAGGGTGCCGCGGACTCGACCATGCGGTAGATCACCTGCATGGCTTTGGATTTGCCGATGAAGCCCTGGAAGCCTTTGGTTGAAACCGGCTTTGGGTTGGCGATCACCTGCTGCTTGATGCTTTCGCGCTTGAGAGCGGCGGTCAGCGTCTGGACGAGGCGTTGGCGGTTGAAGGGCTTGACCAGAAAGTCGTAAGCCCCGCCGCGCATGGTCTCGACCGCCATATTGATCGACCCGTGGGCGGTGATCATGATCACGGCAGCCTTCAGGCCGCGTTCCTGGATGAAGTCGAGGATTTCGGTGCCGCTCATATCGGGCAGGCGCACGACGAGCAGGATCAGGTCTGGCTCGTTGGTGGTGAGATGCTTGAGCGCTTCTTTACCGCTGCTGGCGTGGGTGATGTCGAGAGGCTCTTCCTTTAGGTATTCCTTATATAAGGAAACCAATGGTTGCTCGTCTTCAACCAGTAAAACTTTAAAGCGTTGTGCGCTCATTGATATCAAATCCCATGCCAAAGCGTAGGCAAAAACAAATTACGACGTAACAATATGCGACCGAATAAATCTGAACCTAAGTAAGCTGCGAAAGCTACTGAAATCAAGGATTTTTTTTGGTTTTGATGCAATTCGTTCATTCGATGCATTTTGCAAACATCGCCGTGAAGGTGAATTTCACGACGAAGCCTCGTCTTTCTTTAGCCAGATTTACCCAGACTTATCCACAAAATTGTGGATGGGTGTTGGCCATCAGAAACAAAAAAGGGGCGCCGTCAACCGGCGCCCCTACATAGTGCTGTAACTGAGAAGTAATTCTTATTCGCGGCCGCCGAAAATGCGGAGAAGCGACAGAAACAGGTTGATGAAGTTGATGTACAGGCTCAGCGCGCCGCCGATGGCGTAGGACTGTGCGAGGTCTGCATCACCCTGCTGCGCGGCGTGGTAGTACAGGCCTTTGAGGTTCTGCGTGGTGAAGGCAATCAGACCCAGAGACGCGGCGATGACCACGACACTGATGATGATGTCAAACATGCCACCCTGGAAGATGCCGATGTTGAACACGTTGCCCAGAACCAGCTGACCCACCGAGGCGATGATCGCTGCGATCAGACCCGCACCTGCGATGGCGCCGATGCTGCTGAGGTCACGGTTGGTGGTGTAGCCAAAGATCGACAAAACACCGAAGCCGAGCGACGCGGACAAGAAGGCCTTGAGCACCACAGGACCGGAGTAGCCGGTTGCGTTGGCGAGCTGCTGCGCGCCGACGCTGTTAATGGCAAAGGCCATAATGAACGACAGGGTGACGCCCATGAGCGCTGCGAACGCCCAGAACACGGCCTGAGCCGCAGCCGGGCTCATGGTGTAGATACGTCCACCGAAGATCAACGCCATGCCCAGTGGTGCAAACATCACCACCCAGCGCACGGGCGAGCCGTACAGGATCTGCCCGAGGACAGAGCCATCCTGGAATGCAAAGTAAGCGACGACGAAGCCGACAATACCGGTCAGGGCCAGTCCCGCGATCATGTAGTTGTAGACGGACCGGAAGAAGGTCCGCAAACCAGCGTCAACCGCGACATCACCGGCGCGGCGGTAACTGATTGGATCATTGTCGAAGTTGTTCGACATCGTGTCCTCCGAAAGAATTCAGTTGAGGGTATTCGAACCTGAAGTGGTCCGAAAATCGCGCTTATCCTGCCTCAGGAGCGGCAGAATAGCTAGACTTGGGTTGTATATAGGATGTCGCGGCGCCTAGCGGTAGAAGCGTGCGACCAATTCGACGTGTCCGGTAAACAAAAATTGATCCAGCGGTGCCACCCATTCGAGGCTGTAGCCACCATCGCGCAGGATTCGGGCGTCACGGGCAAAGGTTGAGGGGTTACAGCTGACAGCCACAACCGTTGCTGGGCCATCTGCGGCGAGGGCTTCGGTCTGGGATTTGGCTCCCGCACGTGGTGGATCGATGACAACCGCTTGCACTTTATTCAGCGCAGCACCGGACAGCGGCCAGGCTGCCAGGTCTCGAACCGATGCCTCCACACTCATGTTTGCGGCTTTGGCCGCTGCGCTCAAGGCTGCAATGGCCTCGTCGCTGCCTTCAAAGGCTTGGACCGTGTGACCCCGCTGGGCCAGCGGCAGGGCAAAGGTGCCGTGACCGGAATAGAGATCCATGACGCGCTTGGCTTCATCGGGAACAGCAGCCAGGACCAGACTTTGCAGAATGGTTTGACCATCGGTCGAGGGCTGCAGGAAAGCCCGCTGGGGCAAAGCGACCTTGGCACCGCCCAGCTCGATCACGGGTTCTGTTCGGGCGGCAATCGGCAGATCGTTGTGCGTCAGCCGCGCCCATCCTGCGGCGGCTGCGAGTTGTGCCAAGCGGTCCTGGGTCTCAAAGCCTTCGACCATGCCCCCGGTGAGCGCGATGTCGAGGCCGTTGTCGGCCCGCGTAATGTGTATCCGCAACCCCTCGCGATCGGTCAGCAAACCATCCAGCCCATCGCGGAGCAAAGGAAGCGCCGCGACCAGTGCCGGGGCAACGACCATGCAGCTCTCGATCACTTCAACCCAGTGCGACGACCGCCGACGAAAGCCGATTTGAACCGGCTTACCGGCAGGCTGCAGGGCGATGAATTCTGCCCGCCGACGCGTACCAGCATCGACGCTTTCCAGCGGAAGCACCACGGCAGGGTCATAGCCAGCCCGGCTGACGGCATCTTCCACGCGTGTGAGTTTCCAGTCCTGCTGCGCAGAGAGGCTCCAGTGCTGAAGCTGACAGCCCCCGCATGCCCCAAAGTGGGGGCAGGGTGCCTCGACACGATCCGGACCTTCGCTCAGCAGTTCAAGGATTTCAGACTGTGTGCCCGAAGCAGACTTGGATGTGGTCTGTACGCGCACTTCATCGCCCGGCACGGTCAGCGGAACAAAGATCGGGCCTTCGACACCGGGCGGCGGGGTCAGGATGCCGTCTCCGCGGCCGCCGATGCTGTCGATGGTGCCTTGCAGCTGCTTGCCGCCGCCCTTGCGCTGTTTTCGTCTCATTGCCGTACCAGATGCATCAGATATTCGCGGTTGCCGTCTCCGCCTTCGATGGGGCTGTCACCCTGCCAGGCGACGGACCAGTCGGCGTGCTGGGTGAGCAACCATTCGCGAACCAGAGATAGCGCGCTTTCCGGGTCCTTGGCCACGCCGTCTTTCTGCAGACCATCCCGGCCCACCTCGAACTGCGGTTTGACGAGGATCAACGCCTGCGCGCCAGAGGGCAAAGACGCCAGTGCCGGGTCGAGGGCCTTGGTCACAGAAATAAAGGAAACATCAGAAACCAGCCTCGTAACCCCGTGCTCGGCAATCAATTCTGGTGACAGATCACGCGCATTAAAGCCTTCGAGATTGGTGATGTGCGCGTTTTTGCGCAGGCGGGGGTGGAGTTGGTCATGCCCAACATCCAGCGCCACGACATGCGCGGCACCGGCGTTCAGCAAAACTTCGGTGAACCCGCCGGTCGACGCGCCAATATCGATGCACGCTTTTCCGCTGGGGTTGAAATCCGGGCACTGGCGCAAGGCTTCAACCAGCTTAAGCGCAGCGCGGGAAACCCAGGGGTGATCGTCAATGGTCAATCGGTCGAAGTCAGCGGTATTGAGTTTGTCGCTGGCTTTGAGCGTGCGACCATCCAGCGTCACCAGACCGCGCTTGATCAGGTCAGCCGCGCGGGACCGGCTGGCGACTTTTCCGGCCGCAACCAGACGCGCATCCAGCCGCATATCAGGCTGAAAGGGCCGAAATGGTGAGCACGGCCTCCGCCTCGTCCCAACCCATGAGCTGCAGTGCGGTGCAGGCGATGGATGCACTGTCCAGACCGGCGTGGGCCAGCTGATCGGCGGGGCTCATATGGTCGATGTATGCGTCAGGCATGGTCAGGGTACGGATTTTCACGCCTGAATCCAGTTGTCCCGACCCTGCGAGATGGCTCAGCACAGCGGCACCAAAGCCGCCCGAAGACCCTTCCTCAACCGTCACAACGGCCTCGTGGCTTCGAACGGTCTCATCAATCAGAGCGGTGTCGAGGGGCTTGGCAAAGCGGGCATCGATGACCGTTGGGTTAAAGCCCTTGGCCGACAGTTTTTCAGCCGCCAGCACGGTGTCCTTGAGCCGCGCGCCGTAGGAAATCAGCGCAATTCCCGTGCCTTCCCGTACCACGCGGCCCTTGCCGATCTCCATCGGTACGCCTTCAACCGGCATGTCCACGCCGACCCCGTCCCCGCGCGGAAAGCGATAGGCGAAAGGCCCGTCATCGTAGGCCGCTGCCGTGGCTGTCATGTGGACCAGTTCGGCTTCGTCTGCCGGTGCCGCAACCACGATACCCGGTACGGTCAGCAAATAGGAAATGTCGTAGGCACCGTGGTGCGTCTGCCCGTCTGCCCCAACAAACCCCGCGCGGTCGAGCACGAAACGCACGGGCAGGCCTTGCAGGGCGACGTCATGGATAACCTGATCGTAAGCACGCTGCAGGAAAGTGGAATAGATCGCCACAAACGGCTTCATGCCCTCACAGGCCAGACCCGCAGCAAAAGTCACCGCGTGCTGTTCCGCGATGCCGACATCATGGGTCCGCTCGGGAAAGCGCTCGCCAAAGGCATCCAGCCCTGTCCCTGATGGCATGGCGGCAGTAATCGCAGTGACGCGGTCGTCCTTTTCCGCTTCTCGGATCAACGATTGCGCAAAAACTTTGGTGTAGCTCGGCGCGTTCGATGGTGGCTTGGACTGCTTGCCCGAAACCACGTCAAACTTGGCAACGCCGTGATATTTGTCCGCGGCCGCTTCGGCAGGGGCGTAACCCTTGCCCTTTTGCGTGACCACATGGACCAGAAACGGCCCTGCGCCCTGCTCGCTGGCCTTGCGCACGTTTTCCAGCACGGGCAGCAAGTGGTCGATGTTATGGCCGTCGATGGGACCGATGTAATAAAATCCCAGCTCCTCAAACATGGTGCCGCCGGTGGCGTAGGTTCGGGCGAAGCCTTCCGCACGCTTGGCTGCGGTTTGCAGCGGGCGAGGAAAGATTTCGGCGATGCCTTTGGCGATATCGCGCAGGCCTTGATAGGCTCGGCTGGTGGACAGCCGGGAGAGGTAGGATGACATGGCACCCACGGGCGGCGCGATGCTCATTTCGTTGTCGTTGAGAATGACCGTCAGTCGACCCTTGCCCACCGCCGCGTTGTTCATGGCTTCATAGGCCATGCCAGCGGACATGGCGCCATCACCAATCACAGCTATAACTTGCCCGCCTTCATCGCCGCGCATGTTCATGCCCTCGGCCATGCCAAGTGCAGCTGAAATCGACGTTGAGGAATGGGCAGTGCCAAAGGCGTCGTAGTCGCTTTCCGACCGACGGACAAAACC
>JBMTIF010000050.1:0-9411 GCA_049437045.1 Alphaproteobacteria bacterium
AGTTACTAGTATTGGAGAGTTATTAGGAGGGGTAAAAGGTGTCCTGACCAACTTCATCGCTATTGAACGCGATATTACTGACATCAAAAATCGCGAAACGGAGCTGGAAGCAGCAAGGCAAGCGGCAGAAGATGCTAACAAAGCCAAGTCTGAGTTCCTCGCAACAATGAGCCATGAAATCCGTACGCCGATGAATGGTGTGATTGGGATGACGGGGCTGCTGCTCGACAAACCTCTTGGCGATGAGCAGCGGAAATATGCGCGCACCATCCGCGACTCAAGTGAAGCACTGCTCCAGATCATTAATGACATCCTCGACTTCTCCAAAGTCGATGCAGGTCAACTCGATCCGGAACTCACCAACTTCCAACTGGAATCGGTCATTCAAGGCACCATTGAGATCCTTTGGCCGCGCGCCAGCGGCAAGGCCGTTGACCTGCTCAGCTACATCCCGATTTCGCTTCAGCAACAATACGTGGGCGATCCGGGTCGGCTACGGCAGATATTGCTCAACCTGGTGGGTAATGCCGTGAAGTTCACTGAACGCGGAAGTGTCTCGGTACAAGTGTGTCAGTTGCCAAATACCAACCGTTTGCGCATTGAAATCACCGATACAGGCGTGGGGATCTCTGAGGAAGAGAAAGACAAGGTCTTCCAGAGCTTCCGCCAGTTGGATTCCTCCTCATCCCGTCGGTACGAGGGCACCGGGCTAGGATTAGCGATCTCGAAAAAGCTCGTCGAGCTGATGGGCGGCGAAATCGGTGTTGAAAGTGTGCTTGAACAGGGTAGCACGTTCTGGTTTGAGCTGCCTCTCACGCCAGCACCGGATGCTGAGCCAAGCCCGGTTGCAGCCAAGCGCGCTGAACTGATCCGTGGGCATTCCATGCTCATCATCGATGAAGGTCCGCTGAGCGGTCAACTGATCGCGAACATGGCAGCTGACTGGGGGCTGAAAATCCAGCTAGCTGACAGCATCGAAAGCGGGATTCAACAGCTCAAGAATCAAGACTTTGACGTGGTTTTGCTGAATTGCATGCAAATCACGAGTATGACGGCTTCTGTCGCTGCTTTCCTGAAAATCAAAGGCAGCGAAGATGGATCCAAGCTGATTGTTGCAGCGATGGATAATCCGGATGACAGCGTCGATGTAATGGATTGGAACTCCGTAGACTTCCGCTTGTCAAAACCGCTCCTGCAGTCATCGCTACTCAATGCCATTTACGCCATAACGGGTGATCGCACTGATGCGGATGTAGACGTCGATGTGACCGCAGCAGAGCAAGCGAGCGCACCCATCCGGAAACAGCGTCGCCTGCGCATCCTTCTAGCCGAAGATAACCCAATCAACCAACAGGTTGCCATGGGCTATCTAACCAAATTCGGCCATCGCGTGGACTTTGCCGGTAATGGTTTAGAAGCTGTTAAGGCTGTCACTGACCTGCCTTATGACTTGGTCTTCATGGATGTTCAAATGCCCGAAATGGATGGGTTGGAGGCCACTCGAGCCATTCGTGCCCTGCCAATTGAACAGTCTCAGATCTACATCATCGCAATGACCGCAAACGCCATGATTGGAGACCGAGAGCGGTGCCTCGAGGCGGGCATGAATGATTACCTCTCAAAACCCATCAATGGCGAATTGCTCTATGACGCCATTGACGTCATGCTATCCGAGGGCTCCACAGGTGAAAGAGGAACCGCCAAGAGAACCACAAGTAACGGCGCTGACGCGGACGCGAATGAGATCATCAATTCGCAGGTCGTCGAAACGCTGCAAGAACAGCTTGGACGCGATCAGGTCAGTCAAATCTTTGAGGCCTTTTTCACAGATGCTGAACAGCGTTTTACCGCTTCAAAAGCGGCCTGTGATAACGGCGACATCGGCACGGTTCTGGAGCAGATCCACAGCATTAAAGGATCAGCAGCTTCAATTGGACTGAATCAGATCGCTCAAAACAGCTTCCAGATTGAACAGATTGCCGCTGAGGATGGTACCAGCGAGCCCAACCAAGCCATAGCCGAGGGGCTGGAAGCACTAAAGCAGAGCTTGATTGCTGCCCGCGCCTGGTACGAGCAAGAAGATTAATCAGTCAGGGCTGCCCGGCTTTGCCCTTGTTACGGCGACACCGCTCGGAGCAATAAACAACCTCGTCCCAATGACGCGACCATTTCTTCCGCCACGTAAAGGACAGTTGGCAGACAGGACAGATTTTTGTTGGCAGGTCCGATTTCTTACGCATGGGCTTGAAATGGCGCGGATTGGCGGATGTTCCAGTCTGCCTTGTTGAAGATGCGGCGAAAGAAGCAGTGCCCTAAGCTGCGCTGGTTGCCGTCACCATTTCCTGAAGCTTGAGACGCTGGATCTTGCCGGATGGACCCTTGGGGAGTTCATCCATGAAGTAGATCCGGCTCGGGGCTTTGAAGAGACCCAAAACGCTTCGACACAGCTCAAGCAGTTCTTCTTCATCGCAGGTTGCCTTTGCCTTGAGCACAACCGCCGCTTCAACCCTCTCGCCATACTGACTGCAGGGTACGGCAAAGGCCGCAGCTTCGATCACAGAGGGATTGCTGTAAAGCGCTTCATCGACCTCGCGCGGCGCAATATTCTCGCCGCCTTTGATGATCAGTTCTTTGAGCCTGCCAGTGATGAACACATAGCCATCGTCATCCATCCAACCCAAATCACCGGAACGCAGCCAGCCGTCTGCCGTCATGGCGTCAGCCGTTGCTTCGGGGTTATTGAGATAGCCTGTCATGACGTTGTCGCCACGGATCAGAACTTCGCCCTCGACACCGCGCTCTTGCTCCAACTGATTGCCATCGGCGATCATGACTTCGTTTCCATAGGCTCGACCAGGTGAGCCAACTTTGCGAATTCCCGGGGGAAGCGGATTTGACAGAAGTTGAGCCGCAGTTTCGGTCATGCCCATTGTTTCAATGATGACAACCTCGAACCGCCTTTCAAAAGCCCTTTGAACATCCGGCGCCAGCGGTGCTGAGGCCGAGCGCCCGAAGCGCAATGAGGGGATGGGGTCAACAGCATCCGGGTGATGCAGCAAGTATGAAATCTGCGTCGGCACCACAGAAAACCACGTACACGACAAGTCGCGTATCTGCTGCCAAAACGCACCGACCGAAAACTTCGGCGGCAGGAATACCGAGCCACCAGAGACAAGCGGCGCCATCAGTGTCACGCACAGTCCATTGATGTGGTAGAGCGGCAGGACACAAAGCGCCCGGTCCTGCTGCGTCAACTCGTGCGCTTCTGCTGTATTCCGGCCACCGGCGATCATGGCGCGATGGCTCAACTGTACGCCTTTAGGAAGGCCTGTGGTGCCCGACGTGTACATCAACAGGGCCGTCTCTTCAGGCTCGACAGGAGCGAGCGTGGCAGCAGAGGTTTCTGGCGTTGCGGCCAGCATGAGGTCGCAGTGGAAACAGGGTGCACTGGTCAGCTTTTTCACGACAGGCATGGTGCTGTCTTGCACGATCACAGCCTGCGCTTCGCTGTGCTGCAGCGCATGCTCAATCGCACGGTCACCGGCTTGCAGGTTGATGGCTACGGCAACATAACCGGCCGCCATCAGCGCCAGAATGATGCTGGCCGTGTGGGGGCCGTTTCGCAGCGCGAAGGCAACGTGGGCGCCCGGTGCAATACCCCGCTGGCTGAGAAAATGCGTAAGAACATGAGCATGATTCAGCACATCGGTGCCAGACAGCCATTGGCCGTTTTCATCAAGCAGAAAGGCTTCGGACCCGCGGTTTTGCAAGGCCACCTGAACCGTTTTGAAGGATGTCACTGAATTCAGTCCTCCACGGCTCGACGATAATCAGCAAACATGTCTTCGACCGAAGGAACTACTTCGGGAATGGGCTCGACGACCTTTGTCACGTTCATGAAATGACGATAATTGAGGTTATCATCAATACTGTTACCACCCCAGGATCCACATCCCATGGAGAGCGAGAACGGCATCCCGTTGTCAAAGGATCCGCCTGTTGCAAAGCAATGTGCCTGGTTCACAATAACACGGCAGGTCGGCATGGATTTGCCCAGTTCCAGTGCCCGTTCCCGTTGGCTAGAATGCAGTCCAACCGAGTGCCCTGCGCCAAGGTAGTCCATGATCTCCTCAGCAATCCGCTGCGCGTCGGAAAAATCTTTGGCGAAATAGAGCGTGGAGACCAGGGAGAGCTTCTCCCCCGTTTCCGGGTGTCCTGCGCCAATGCCTGAGCTTTCGATCATAAGAAACCGCGCGTCGTCGTCGACTTTCAAGCCAGCGACCGCCGCCATCTGCGGGAGGTCACGCGCAATCATATGGCGGTTGAGTTTGCCATCCTCAAACAGCGTCTCGTGAAGCGCCTGCGCCTCTTCACCTTGCAGAAATCGCCCGCCCTCCGCGTGCAACGCCTTCAGAAATTCCTCACGCACAGCGTCAACCACGATGATCCCGTTTTCGGAACTGCATGAGGTGGCATTGTCGAAAGTCTTGGACCGCCGAATTTTGTTGGCGGCGGCGGCAAGGTCAGCGGTTTCATCGACAATCGTCGACACGTTACCTGCCCCAACACCAATACTGGGCGTGCCAGCGGAATAACCGCGACGAACGTTATCCTGACTGCCCGTCACAACAACGAGGTCGCAGATTTCCATGAGTCTTTGTGTGCGAACTTTGGAAGACGGAGCCGGGACGAACTGCACCAGATCAGGGTTTTCGTTAAGGCGTTTGAGTTCTGCATGAATATAGCCAACCAGCTTTTCACACACGCCTACGCCACGAGGGCTGGGTGAAAGCACAATAGCGTTGCCCGTCTTCAGGGCGTTAACGACATTGTTGGTGGGTGTTGCAACGGGGTTTGTCGATGGCACAACGGCCCCGATCACGCCTATGGGGCGCGCGATTTCAGTTATGCCGGTTTTTGCATCGCTGTTGATGATCCCACAGGTTTTGGCGTTCTGGAGATCGCGGATCAGACCGAGCGTCTTGCGATGATTTTTAACCATCTTGTCCTGGACGTTCCCGAGGCCCGTCATCTCGACCGCCATTGTTGACAGTTCGAGGTTCCGACCCTCTTCCATCAATGCCCACGCCGCTGCTTTGGCTGCGAGGTCGTAACGCTGCTGATGTCCGTTTACTTCGTACTCTCTTTGAGCAGCACGAGCGCGGGCAAACAGGCCTTCGACGAGCTCTTTATCGTGTTGAGCCGTATCGGTCATGGGCTTCTAAAACTCCGTAGAGGTTTGGTTCTTGAGTGGGGCGCAGGTGAAACCGCGCCCCTCTTCTTCATGCTACAATGCGTCGAGACCTAAAGGCCGGCAAGCAGGGTCTCGAGGAACGTCTGACGTTCTGACCACATGGCCTGCACTTCTTCGCGGCTCATGACCTTCATTGGTGAGCCACCAGCAGCCATTTTGCCAACCACACGGCTGTGATTGAACATTTCAGGCACGGTCGCGGACAACGCATCGATCACGTCTTGCGGCGTACCAGCAGGAACCATCAGCCCCCGGAAGTTCACCGAGCTGTCATCTACATTGTAGCCAGCTTCCATGAGAGTTGGGACGTCTGGCAGGAACTCTTCGTTCCGCTCCAGATCTGCAACAGCGAGGATACGGATATTGCCTGCTTCGCGTGCGCGGAAGGCATCGGAAAGGTTGTTGATGCCGCCCATCACGTCACCAGCAATCGCCGCTTTCATCGCAGCGGCACCACCGCCTTTGGTCGGGATGTAAGCGAACTTTGCACCGGTCTCCTTTTCCAGTTGCAGGGCCGCGATGTGGTGCCCCACGAACAGACCAGCGCCGGAAAGGGTAACTTTGCCCGGATTAGCGGTCGCGTACTCGACCATTTCCTGAATGGTGTTAAACGGGCTGTCGTTCGGAACGACGACAACCGCCGGGTCAGAACCCCAGTTGGCGATTGGCTCAAAGCTGTTCACGTCGTACTTCACGCCGCCCTTGATGGACTGGGCGATAAAGTGGGGAACGTTGTAAGCTGACAGGGTGTAACCGTCCGCTTCAACTTCAGTCGCGAACCAGTTCCAGCCGACGCGACCGCCAGAACCTGGTTTGTTCAGGATATACATGGGCTGGCCCAGCATATCTTCGTTGCCGGCAACCATGGTTACGATGCGAGCCTGAAAGTCCGTTGCGCCACCAGCGCCATAAGAAACCGCGACCCCGATAGGACGATCCGGGTAAGACTGCGCGAGTGCAGTTCCAGCGGTCATTGTCAGTGCAACCATTGCACCTGTGATAAACTTCATCATGAGTTCTCTCCTCAGAAACAAGGCACTCCCGAGCCTTGGTTAGAAAAACAGTCCTCGCGGCGTTTGCACCCGCAACAGAACCGCAAAAAGCAGGTAAATGACGCCCATGAAGGCCCCTGAGACTGCTATCCGCACCAACCAAGCCCGCAGGGAAGTGAACTTGGCCGGGTCGTACAAAGTCGCGATGGCCAGAAAGGCAACCGACGACGCTGCGTAGAAACCGAAGAACTTGGCGGCGCCGTAGATCAGCGCGATCATCACCAAAGCCCCCGGTAAGATGTTGAGCGCCTCACCAGCGCTCAGTCCTGCACCCACCTTGGACATGCCCAGCACAGCACGTGCAGCGTTCCACAAGGCGAGAATGACAAAGAAGATCGAAACCAGTCGCGGGAAGACGAAGACGTCAGCAGGCTGCTGGGTGAATGAAATCACCGCAACGGCAACGGCAATCCCGAGAACGATCAAGGCCGGGATCGAGTACTGAAGCCGTTTGGTCGACTGGGGGTTGGCCGCTTTGGGATCAGTCATTGCCCTGCCCTCCTGCAACCTGCTCGCGCGCTTTGCGACGCGGCACAATCATGTTGATCCAGAAGCTGTAAGCGATGGACCCCACCACCAGCGCGATCAGCAGAATGTTCAGCCAGCCGGTGAAGAAGTAGACCCAAGGCCCGTTCTGGGCCGCGGCAATCATTGAACCGGTCTGGAAGTTATCCGCTGCAATCGGACCAAGGATCAGACCAAGGACCAAGGGCGCAGCTGAAAAACCGAACTTCTGAAGTCCGTACATTCCCAGCCCCAAGCCCAGCATGACGTAAACATCGCCCATAGACTGCTGAACCGAGTAACTGCCGAACAGCGCGAGGATCAGAACCGCAGCAGCCATGATTGGCATGGGAACACGCGAAATCTTCGCAGCGACCCCAGCGGTAAGGATACCAAATACCGCCATCAGGATCTGCCCGATCAGCATTGAATCGATGAAGGTCCAAGTAACAGCCGCATGGGTGGTGAACAGGTCGGGGCCAGGGAAAATGCCGTGGATGAGCAAACCGCCCAGAAGAACTGCTGCCGTCGGACTGCCGGGTATGACCAGCGTCAGCAGAGGCACCAACGACGGGCCAACCATTGCATTGTTCGCGCTTTCCGCTGCGATGATGCCTTCTGGGTGACCCGAGCCGAACTTTTCGCGTTCAGGAGAAAACTTCTGGGCTTGATCATAAGCCACCAGCCCAGCGACCTGCCCGCCAACACCCGGGATGATCCCAATGATGGTCCCGATGCCCGTACCGAGGATAAGCGCACGTGCACGAGCGAAAAGCTCCCGTACTGCGGAGAGGATCGCATGGCGCGGTACCTCCAGTGCTTCGATGACAGCTGAGGAACGGCCTTTGGCCAGCATATCGAGCACTTGGGGGATGGCGAACAGGCCGATAAGCGCGGCAATGATGTTGATTCCGCCAGTCAGGGAATCATGGAAAACAAACCTAGGCACACCATAGATATCGTCAGTTCCGATGGTCGAAAGCCACAGACCAATGCACCCGGACAGCAGGCCCTTAACAAAGGATTTGGTATCCAGTGAACCAATGATGGTCACCCCCAGAATGGCAAGCCAGAACAAGTGCGGAAAGCTGAACGCCAGCACCCACTTCGCCAAAACAGGGGTCAGGAAGATCAGGATGAACACCCCAAAGACACCGCCCACGCCCGAGGCGAGGAAAGAGAGCTGTAGCGCTCGCGCGCCCTCACCCTTCTTGGCCATAGCGTTGCCATCAAGTGCCGTGGCGATATTGGCTGGCGCACCGGGGATTTTGAGAAGGATGGCAGAGACCGCCCCGCCGGCGACGGTGGAGGTGTAGGCCGCGCCGAGCAGGATCAGGCCCTGAGCAGGTTGCAGATGGAATGTGAACGGGATCAGCAGAGCCACTGCCATGGTCGGAGAGAGCCCAGGTGTAGCACCGAGGATCAAACCGCCAATCGTGCCGCCAACCAGCAAAGCCAGCGACAATGGCTCAAAAACCGCGCCCATGTAGTTCAAGAATTCCATGCGTGACTGAACCTCCCAAAATCCGGTGTTCAGCCCTTGTTTCAAGCTAAGGCTGAACACGTTGCACGCTCATGCTGTAAACCCGCACTATCCAATGTAAAAGTTGCTGTAAACATTTACATTGTAAGTTTTTCACGCTAAGGGCGTTCTATGGTTTCAAGACGAAAACGCGGCCGAGTGCCGGGAATGACTGAGATTGCGGAGAAGGCCGGGGTATCCATTGCCACGGTATCCCGCGCCCTGAAAAAACCCGACGTGGTGCGCCCGGAAACGGTCGCTAAAGTCCGCGCCGTGGCTGAAAGTCTGGGGTACGGCAGCAGCAATAACCAGCAGGATCAGACCAGCCCACGCACCGGTACGGTGGGTCTGATTTTGCCGACGATAGAGAACTCGATCTTTAGTGAGATGATCAGTTCCTTCAGCCATAATCTCAGCATTCTGAACCGCACTTTGCTGGTTGCTGCACACAACTACGATGATGCGGAGGAGGTCAGGATTCTTCGGTCGATGCTGGAACGTCGGATTGATGGAGTCGTGCTCATCGGCAATCAGCATGACCCTGCCGTCGAAGAGTTAGCGAAAGCTGCGAAAATTCCGGTCATCGAAGCTTGGAATCACCGCCCGGGCGCGACTTTTTCGACCGTCGGGACAGACAATGAACTTGCCGGTTATATGATCGCCGAACACTGCCTGAAGCGAGGGCATGAGGATTTCGTCCTCGTCTTTCCAGACCAATTCACAAACGACCGCGCCCTTCTGCGTCGGCAGGGCGCTTTACGGGCGCTGCAGGAATGGGAGATCGCCGTCGACCCCGGAAACGATCTGATCTGCCCCTATGATATCGAGAGCGCCAAGCAGTTGGGCTTAGATATCCTGAAAAGCACCAAGCATCGCACCTACATTTGTGGCAACGACGTTATCGCTCTTGGAATTCTGTTTGCTGCGCAAGCCTTGGGACTGAAGGTACCAGCTGATCTGAGTGTGGTCGGAGTGGGAGATTTTGCTTTTGCTCGATCGACCGAGCCGGGTCTGACGACCGTGCGGATCCCGGCAAGGACCATCGGACGAGAGGCGGCAGAACTCATCAACCGCATGAT
>JBMTIF010000051.1:0-9383 GCA_049437045.1 Alphaproteobacteria bacterium
AGCGAGAGGGAAATCTCGTTGTACGCGGAACCGAGTACCAGGTTGCCATTGTCTTTGCCGAGACCGAAGTCGATGCCCATGTCGATGGAGCCACCGAGCGTCACGTCTACAGCACCGGCGGAACCGGCTGCTGCTACTGCTGCAAGGCTAGAGCCTGCAATCAGAAACTTTTTCATTTTCTCTTTCTCCTAAAGTGCACACGAATGTCATTAGTGTGTCTCGTATGGCTTTATGGTTTAGATCATACTTAATCTACTAGAACATAATGCGCCTACATTATGCGACGTCATTTGTTGCACGGTTGACACAGGTTTGGGCTTCAACCCGCGGGAAAACGGGCGAAAATGAGGCTGTGAGGGCAAATATGCGGCCTTGTGAATGAAAAATCTTGTTCCAGTTTCGATCTGACTCGCGCCTTTGACCCGCTCATGGGCCGGGCGGAAGTGGGTTTGAGGCTCAGATGAATTGGAATCCGGGGTGCGCTTAGGCACTATGTATAAGGAGCGCTCGGGACTTTGGTCGATGCAGACAAAGCAAAGCCCAGCGCCAGAGATATCCAGCGCCTCACTCACTCACGTATATACGAAAAGAAAAGAATGGCGGTGAGGGTGGGATTCGAACCCACGATAGAGTTTCCCCTATACCCGCGTTCCAGGCGAGCGCCTTAAGCCACTCGGCCACCTCACCGCGGTTGCAGCGTGATAGGCAATTCAGAGCGTCCGCGCAATGGGGAAGACCTGTTTTAGCACTGTGAATGGTGTATAGCTCTTATCGGTGACCATAAGGGAGTAAATATGCGACTCATCCTCTGGGCGATTGGCTGCATTTTTGCGGCCATAGCAGCGGTTCAACTGATAATCGAAGGTATGCTGGCCGCTTTTGGCGGTTCGTGGACTCGGCTTTTGTCGGTCGGCGACCTGATGGAACAATTCGTCAGTGCTGGTTCTGCGGTGCAGATGCCCGCGCTGATTGCGGATTCACCACCTTGGATCCCGGCTCTGGTGATTGGGGGACTGTTTCTCTATCTGGGCCGGTTCCGTCGTCCGACCCAGAATTAACTCAGCGCGCTAGTCGTCACCCATCTTGAGCGCCGCGAGGAAGGCTGATTGCGGAATATCCACGTTGCCGATGTTCCGCATGCGCTTTTTACCGGCTTTCTGCTTTTCCAGCAGTTTCCGCTTTCGGGTCGCGTCGCCGCCATAACACTTGGCCGTAACGTCCTTACGCATGGCGGAAATGGTTTCACGTGCAATGACCTTGCCGCCAATGGCAGCCTGAATCGCGATTTTGAACAGTTGGCGCGGGATCAACTCCTTGAGCCGGACACAGAGGTCACGACCGCGGGTTTCGGCCTTGTCTTTATGAACCATGATGGCCAACGCATCGACCGGCTCTCCGTTAATCAGAATCGATACTTTGACAAGGTTGCCTTCCTCGTAGCCCTCGACCTGATAGTCGAACGAGGCATAACCGCGCGAAATCGACTTGAGGCGGTCGTAGAAGTCGAAGACCACTTCGGCGAGCGGCAGCTTGTAAACCACCACGGCACGATTGTTCATGTAGGTCATGTCCAGCTGAACGCCGCGGCGTTCTTCACACAGCTTTAGCACTGGGCCGAGATGCTCATCAGGGACCAGAATAGTGGCCTTGATCCACGGCTCCTCAATGTACTCGATCCGCTGGACGTCTGGCATATCCACGGGATTATGCATGTCCATGATGGTGCCGTCAGTCAGGTGCAGGCGGTAGACCACAGACGGCGCTGTCGTCACCAGATCGAGATCAAACTCGCGGCTCAGACGCTCCTGAATGATCTCCAGATGCAGCAGTCCCAGGAAGCCGCAGCGGAAGCCAAAGCCCAGCGCGGCAGAGCTTTCCGTTTCGAACTGGAAAGATGCATCGTTGAGCGCCAGCTTGGCCAGCGATTCCCGCAGATTGTCAAAATCAGCGGATTCCGAAGGGTAAAGACCACAGAACACTACCGGCACCGAGGGCTTGAATCCGGGCAGCGGTTCATTCGCCGGGCGACGCTCGTCGGTAATGGTGTCACCAACGCTGGTATCACCCACGGTCTTCATACCCGCCGTGATGAAGCCCAGCTCACCCGCATTCAGTTGCGCAACTTCCGTGCGATGCGGGGTAAAGACGCCAACCCGGTCCACGTCATAAGCCGCGCCGGAGCCCATCATGCGGATCTTCATGCCCTTCTTGATGCTGCCATCGACGACGCGCACCAGAATGATCACGCCCAGATAAACATCGTACCAAGAATCCACGAGCAAGGCTTTGAGTGACCCTGTGCTGTCACCGGTTGGCGGTGGAATTTTTTTCACGAGGGCTTCGAGCACTTCCGGCACGCCCGCGCCGGTTTTGCCGGAGACTTCGATGGCCTCCGATGCATCAAGCCCAATGACATCCTCGATCTGTTGCTGGATCCGTTTAGGCTCAGCGGCCGGCAGGTCGACCTTGTTCAACACGGGAATGATTTCGTGGTCGTTTTCCAGCGCCAGATAAACATTGGCCAAGGTCTGCGCTTCCACACCCTGTGAGGCGTCAACCAGCAGCAGTGAACCTTCGCACGCCGACAGCGAACGCGACACTTCATAGGCGAAGTCTACGTGACCTGGCGTGTCGATCAGGTTGAGGATGTAATCCTTCCCGTCATTGGCGTGGTAGTTGAGGCGCACGGAGTTGGCCTTGATGGTAATCCCGCGCTCGCGCTCCAGCTCCATGCTGTCCAGCACCTGGTCTTTCATCTCACGATCCGTCAAGCCGCCCGTTATCTGGATCAGGCGGTCGGCGAGTGTGGATTTGCCGTGGTCGATGTGGGCGATGATCGCAAAATTACGAATATTGTCGAGTTGGCTCATGGACCTGAGTTCGTTGCTTATTTCTTGGCGATGGAAGTGCAACGGCGCGCTGGTTTCGTCAAGGCGACCGTTTGGCAGGACAGTCGAGCGTAAGGATGTTTGGCAATGGTCATGGCCGCGAAAATACTCTATTAAGTTGTTGAACTTATCAGGTTTTCTCCATTTTTTGTATAATTGCTATACTTTGTACGCTTTGGCCGGTGCTGGCTGCGCCCGTGGTGGGACACGCGCAAAAGTCGGCCTTCACCGCGGAGGGTGAGCGCGTTTACCTCTACGGTAATGGCAGCTGGTCCACCGACCCGGATCGTGAATTTTCAGACCTGCTGGAAATGGAACTACAGCAAGAACGCAGCTCGGAGAGCAATGAGGACCGCTGCACGCTGATCTTTGGCCTGCATAACGGTTTCGCCGTGCACCTCAAGGAAGTTTCAGCGGACCTTCAGTTTCTTGATCGGGACGGCTTTTACATCCAGACCCGTCGGGTCAGCTTCAAGAACCCGCGCTCTGGCAAAGTCCGGTTTTCTGAAGTGCAGATGAAGCTAGAGCGGGGCTGTGAGGGCTACGCGTCCTTTGACGTGGTGGACGTGCCCACATGCCGCATGGATGACGGCACCAAGATTGAAAACTGCTTCAATTCGTTTTCAGTCAAAGGCGGCTGATCGCTGGACGGTTGCGGGGAAATCAGGAACACTCGGCGGTCTAACGAACGAAGAGTAACCCTATGTCCCGTCCCATCATCATTGACACCGACCCCGGTCAGGACGACGCGCTGGCCATCCTGCTGGCACTGGCTTCACCCGAGCTGGAGGTTCTGGGCATCACCTGCGTTGCGGGCAACGTGCCACTGGACAAAACAACGGTAAACGCGCGCAAGGTATGTGAACTGGCCGGAAAGCCCGAAACGCGGGTCTTTGCCGGGGCCGCGGGACCGCTGACCCGCACGCTGGTCACGGCTGAATACGTGCATGGGAAAACGGGGTTGGACGGATACGAGTTGCCGGAACCGACCATGCCTTTGCAGGATCAATCAGGGGCAGACTTCATCGTCGAAACGGTCATGAGCGCGCCGGCGAAAACAGTGACGCTGTGCGCTCTGGGGCCGCTGACCAATCTGGGGCTGGCTTTGCAGGCTGAACCGAGCCTGGGGGCACGGGTCAAGGAAATCGTTTTGATGGGCGGGGGTTTGTTCGAAGGCGGGAACACGACCCCGGCGGCAGAGTTCAACATCTACGTGGACCCCGAAGCCGCCGATCTGGTCATGCACTGCGGCGCGCCGGTGACGATGATTCCGCTGGACCTGACCCACCAGACCCTGACCAGCGATGCCATCATTGAGAGCTTTCGCGCCATGCCGAATGAGACCGGTCCGGCGAGCGCGGGTCTGCTCGACTTTTTCGAGCGCTTTGACGTGGAGAAATACGGATCCGAGGGCGGGCCGCTGCACGATCCCAACGTGATCGCGTTTTTGCTGCAGCCGACGCTGTATGGCGGGCGTCAAATCAATGTCGAAATCGAAACCGGATCAGACTTGACCCGGGGCATGACCGTCGCGGACTGGTGGGGTGTCACCGACCGGGTCAAGAACGTCAACTACCTGCGCCATGTCGATGTTGCAGGGTACTGGAAGCTCTTGCAGGACCGCTTGGCAACCCTTCGCTAAGGCCACAAAGAAAAAGGGCGCTGAACCCGTTGGTGCAGCGCCCTTTTGCCTAACCTGAAAGGTCGGATGATTACATCATGCCGCCCATGTCTGGCATGCCGCCACCTGGCATACCGCCAGCACCTTCTTTCGACGGTGCGTCAGAAACCATAGCTTCAGTGGTGATCAGCAGTGCTGCCACAGAAGAAGCGTCGGTCAGAGCGGTGCGTACAACCTTGGTCGGGTCAACGATACCGGTCGCGATCATGTCGCAGTACTCTTCCTTCTGAGCGTTGAAGCCCTGAGTCTCGTTCCCACCTTCGAGCAGCTTGCCGACGATGATGGAGCCTTCGACGCCAGCGTTCGCAGCGATCTGACGCAGCGGCGCCTGCAGCGCACGGCGAACAATTGCGATGCCTGCGGTCTGGTCGGAGTTCTCGCCTTCCATGCCTTCGAGCACCTGGGTCGCGTACAGCAGAGCCGTACCACCGCCTGGCAGGATGCCTTCTTCAACCGCAGCGCGGGTTGCGTTCATGGCATCTTCAACGCGGTCTTTGCGCTCTTTCACTTCCACTTCGGTCGCACCGCCAACACGCAGGACAGCAACACCGCCGGACAGCTTGGCCAGACGCTCTTGCAGCTTCTCGCGGTCGTAGTCAGAGGTGGTCACTTCAACCTGTGCATTGATTTGCGCACAACGGCCTTCGATCGCTTCCTTGTCGCCAGCACCGTCAACGATGGTGGTTTCTTCCTTGTTGATCACAACGCGCTTGGCGGTGCCGAGCAGGTCGAGGGTCATGGACTCGAGCTTGATGCCCACGTCTTCGGAAATAACCGTACCGTTGGTCAGAATCGCGATGTCTTCGAGCATGGCCTTGCGACGATCACCAAAGCCAGGCGCCTTAACCGCAGCGATCTTCAGACCACCACGCAGCTTGTTCACAACCAGAGTTGCCAGCGCTTCGCCTTCAACGTCTTCTGCGATGATAACCAGAGGGCGGGAGGACTGAATCACAGCTTCCAGAATGCCAACCAGTGGCTGCAGGGAAGAAAGCTTCTTTTCGTGGATCAGGATCAGCGGGTCATCGAACTCGGTGATCATCTTTTCCGTGTTGGTCACGAAGTAAGGGGACAGGTAACCACGGTCGAACTGCATGCCTTCAACGACATCGAGTTCGGTTTCCAGCGACTTGGCTTCTTCAACGGTGATGACACCGTTGTTGCCAACACGCTGCATGGCTTCGGCGATCATGGAGCCGATTTCAACTTCACCGTTAGCAGAGATGGTGCCGACCTGCGCCACTTCTTCGTTGGTGGAGATGGTCTTGGACATGGCGTGCAGCTTGTCGACAACCTTGGAAACAGCAGCGTCGATACCGCGCTTGAGGTCCATCGGGTTCATGCCAGCGGCAACGGACTTTGCGCCTTCGTTCACAATGGCCTGCGCCAGAACGGTTGCGGTTGTGGTGCCGTCACCAGCCACGTCGTTGGTCTTGGACGCCACTTCGCGCAGCATCTGTGCGCCCATGTTTTCGAACTTGTCTTCGAGTTCGATTTCCTTGGCAACGGATACACCGTCCTTGGTCACGCGTGGTGCGCCAAAGGCCTTGTCGAGAACAACGTTACGACCCTTTGGGCCGAGGGTAACTTTTACAGCGTCAGCGAGCGTGTTCACGCCGGTCAGCATCTTGGACCGGGCGTCGCCGCCAAACTTAACGATTTTTGCAGCCATCGATCGAGGCTCCTTCTTTACGTCTAATTCAGTGTGGGAAAATCAAAGAGCAGCGAAGCCTTAAGCTTCGAGCACACCCATGATTTCGCTTTCTTTCATGATCAGCAGGTCTTCACCGTCGATCTTGACTTCGGTGCCGTTCCACTTGCCGAACAGAACTTTGTCGCCGACCTTCAGGTCCGGCTTGATGCGGTCGCCGTCATCGTTGTAAGCGCCAGCGCCAACAGCGACGACTTCGCCTTCCATCGGCTTTTCTTTTGCGGTGTCTGGAATGATCAGACCGCCAGCGGTCTTTTCTTCGCTGTCGGTGCGCTTGATCAGTACGCGGTCATGCAGTGGACGAAACTTCATAAGTCCCTCTCCAATAACTATGAAAGTTGAAAGTATCCCGAGAACACGGGGCTCGGAGCGCGTGTTAGCACTCCTCGCGTATGAGTGCTAATTGGTGAACGAAGGGCTGGGTCGCAAGCCTTGCCGCTTTGCAAGGAATGCAAGCTGCACCTGCAAAAATGGACAGGCTGTCGCAGTCTCTGGCCTAGGGGTGAGCGCAGCGCCGATCAGGCGCTCTTGACGGCCTTCACAATATAATGCCGGTCCTCCACCGTGATCGTGGGCGGCATTTTTGTCATCTCGAAAGCATCGTAGCCGGACTTGAGCTGCTTCCAGAACGGCAGCCACTTGTTGCCCTGATACCGATTCATGTTGTTCTGGGTCATTCGGAACGGAAAGGCATGGATCCAGAACCCCTGCCCCTTCACGTCCGTTGTCGCACGGGTCAGGCGGTAAAGCTCATCAACCAGCGGGTCGGTCATCGCGTAGCATCCGCTGGAAATACAATTGCCGTGGATCAGCAGCTCTGAACCCGTGTAGCCGTGCGCGCGGTCATAGGTGTTGGGGTAACCGAAATCGATAGCGCGGTGGTACTGCGACTGGCTGCGCACGTGGTGGCTTTTGGCGAAGTAAAAGCCTTCTGGAGACTGCATGTCGCCTTGCTTGACCTTGGGGCCAAGCTTTCCGGAAAAGTAGCAGATCGGGTAGACACGAAACAGCTTGAACTCGCCTTCACCGCCGGGCTGGACCCAGGCTTCGAGCTGGCGCTCATTCTTGAATACGCGCAGCATCAGCGGATCACCCAATTCAGCATTGATGCCTTTGAGATCGGCTGCCAATTCCTCGCCGTTGAAGTCACGGCTGAAGGTGACCAGCATGGGCCCACCATCCACCGCTTCGCACCCCGCCAATCCCAAGGGGAGCAGCGAAAGTCCGCCAAGGCTCAAAAGCATGTGTCGCCGCGACGATCGCGTCGAAAACTGCGTCATGTCTCATCCCGCCAAATGGGACCGCCGCTGGTCCCGGTGTGTCGCAGCCCTGATGCCTGCGACTCTCAAACGCCTGTGACTTCCGCCCGAGCGCCTTATGTGTTTAAGCACAGTTTAGGCTGAGGCAACTTCACAGTCTCGAATCTTGTGAACGAAGATGGGATTTTCACAGCAATATGAGCATTTCTAGCGCACCTGCCCGCGATCAAGGCGTCTCTGTGACCGGTTTGAGTGGGATTCTTGTCTGGCTCTGGGGTTCAGCCGCGCTGGTTTTTGCTATGGCAATCATCGGGGCCGTGACACGCCTGACCGAGTCTGGCCTGAGCATCATGGAATGGAACGTTTTTGCCGGCACCTTTCCACCGCTGTCACAGGCCGAGTGGGATCGCCTGTTTGAAATGTACAAGCTGACCGGCGAGTATCAGAAGCAGCATCTGAGCGCGCTGGACATGAGTGGGTTCAAGCAGATTTTCTGGTGGGAATACATTCATCGGCTCTGGGGTCGCCTGATCGGTATGGCATTTCTGATCGGCCTGATCGCGTTTGCCGTTGTTCGGATGCGCGGCGGCTTGAGCCGGCACAAGTGGCTGATGCCACACGCCATAGTCGGTTTTCTCCTGATCTGCTTTCAGGGTTTTCTTGGCTGGTACATGGTCAGCAGCGGCTTTGATACCGAACTGGTAGACGTGTCCGCCTACCGGCTTGCAGCGCACCTCGGGCTCGCCGTGGTGATCTTCATCTATTTTGTCGGGCTGGGTATCCGCGCGCAGCTGGGCACGATGCGATTTGAGGCGCGGTTGCTGTGGAACCTGCCAAGCCTGCTGGTCGCGCTGATCTTTGTCACCCTGCTTTCGGGAGCCTTTGTCGCGGGTTTGAATGCCGGACTGATCTACAACGAATTTCCGACCATGGGCGGCGCACTTGTTCCTGCCGATTATCAGAACGGCCTGCCCTGGTTCCGCAACCCGTTTGAAAACCCGACAGCCGCGCAGTTGCACCACCGCGTTTTCGCCAGCGTCGCAGCGCTGGTTGTGATCGGCGCAACCATCGCCCTGATCCGCTCCTCCGCCTCGACCCGTGCGGTGCGCAGCTGGGCATGGGCCGCCCTGATGGTGGTTATCGGGCAATACCTGCTGGGCGTCTTGACCTTACTTTATGCGGTGCCAATTCCGCTTGGCGCGGCTCACCAAGGGGGTGCGCTGACGCTTCTTGCGACACTGACCATCCTTCGCGCGCATAATAATCAAGCAAACTTGAAGTAAAAGCCTGCACCTTTAAGGCCGTTCACCGCATAATAATTGCAGTTGGGCGTATAAACAGCGGAAACAAGGCAGCAGCCTCAATAGTGGTGCTGTCGAACCACACCAATAGTGCGCATTTTTCGTCTTTTTCTCGCTTGGCCACAGTAATGGCCAACGAATTGAACAGTGTACCTTTCAGATCGAGCCTAGCGCGCATTTTGCGCTGCATTGTGATTTCAAAGGGCACAACGAATTATGAATCGTTCTTTTTTCAAAGGACTGGCGCTGGCAGGTATTTTCTCTGCCGCACTTGGCCTCAGTCAGGCAGCGCAGGCGCAGACCTTCTTTCGCGCTCAAGCGCCAGCCCCATCGTTTATTCCGGTAGGCGGAATTCCCGGAGCTGTTGCAAACCGGCCGACCATGCGTCTGCAGTCGGTAGCCGTGGTCAACGGCATTCCGGTTGTGCCAGCTGGCCCGCTGTACCAACCCGTCATGATGCAACCGCAAATGCGCGGGGTCGGGGTGCCTGTGCCGGTCAGTGGCGGTGTGCCGCGGCGCTTTGGGGATGCCTATTGCCGAGGG